>JBNMOX010000010.1:0-12709 GCA_051275835.1 Patiriisocius sp. | reverse complement strand
ATAATTACATTGTTGTCAAAATCTCCGTCATTAAAATCTTGTGTAGCGCCTCCATCACAAATATACATTTGCATTCTTGGATTACCTCCATCACCAGGAGTACCAAAGTTGGCATTACATCTATTTAAACCCGTAGGTGTTAAATTAGCACTATCCTGCGCTTGAGCATCTACGCTATCACCTCCAGCTCCGCCATTTGCAAAGTTATTTTCCTGAAAATTCCCTGCTGCTTCATTAAACCCATATTGATACATCACATCATGAATAATATTATTCCAGTAGAACAAATTCGTAATGGCTGCATCTTCAGATTGTAAGGCAGCGCTGTAAATTGGATCTCCTCCAGGTTCTGTTGCATCAAAAGCGTAATTAAATATTAATCCAGGAGACGATTCTGGGGTATGGTCTGCTATCGTTCCTATATCATCATCATTTTCATCATCGTATGCGTCGACATTATTACCCTTAGTATAGGTATATGAAGTGTTTCCATCGTCATGCCAACCTAATGGAGAAGCCGTCGCATTTGCCGAATTTACTTCCAAGGTTCGCGGTCCAGAATATGGATCTTCTTTCGGAAATGCAAACACATTATATGTTTCACCACCCAAAGCACAATCCTCTTCATTTACTTTAGTAACAAGTGAAGCGACTTTGTTTTCAGCAATCATAGCCGCTTTATTTTCAGCCATTGCTTTATGTCCTTCTTCACTATGATCTCCCATAATATTGCAACGTACCGTCCAGTTGTCTTTATCTATGATTTGTCCAGTAGCCGCATCAACTCTAAAATTCCACCAATCAGAAGTGTTTTTTTCCATAACTGAAAGTTCCCAAACCATAGTTGTTCCCTGTTCTTTCATGAAATAATACATCAATTTCACAGGAATATCTCTATTCGATATTCCAGCGCCATTAAAAATTCCTTTTTTATTTGGACCTGTTGCATTTTCTAGTCGTTGAAGGTTGGATAAACTGTAACCCATTTGCTGTGCTACCCTTGAGATGGCTTGTTCGGCAGTAAGACTTGCTGATGCATTCTTTACTGATGCATTTATATCTGCCACAAAATTTACGTGAGCCATTATTGTCTTTCCAGTTGTATCTGTATGGAGACTAGATTCTGTACCACATACTTCGATGCCGTTAATTGCTTGTCTTAGATAGGTGTGAGTGATACCACTTACGTTACTAGTATGTGCTCCGGTAATTACAAATTCAGAAGACGATTTTTGTTGAAGTAGTTCTTCTAAATATACTTGTGAAGTAATTTTTGAGTATCCGTTATTTCTTCTGTTTTGAGCCGTTAATGAAAGACTTATTAAAAAGAACAAGACTAATAGCGTGTGCTTTTCCCCAATAAATTTAGAGTAAAAGGCCTTAATATTATTATTTTTCATTTTAAAAAATTTGTTTATTACACGA
This sequence comes from Patiriisocius sp., assembly GCA_051275835.1. Classification (GTDB taxonomy): domain Bacteria; phylum Bacteroidota; class Bacteroidia; order Flavobacteriales; family Flavobacteriaceae; genus Patiriisocius. The sequence continues at coordinate 11,284 of JBNMOX010000010.1, read as the reverse complement.
GAAAATGACCACTAAAGTACTATAATTATTGATGCCAATTTGTAATAAATAATTTATCACGAATATCATGTCTCCATGTATCAGTTATATGAACTTTAAACCATAGTATACTATTTTTTAAAATTTGAAACTTGCTATTTTAGAATGTTCATAACAAATATTAACCAAATACAGCTAATTTCAATACTGAATCCCTCTTCCTATATTAGGGCGGATAAATATATTTATATCTGAATTCTGTACTTGATCATTCATGTCTGTATCAAGCTTAGAATAGCCAGAGGTTCCTACTTGTGGTCTTACTTCACTAACATCTGAATTTTGTATTTGACCATTTGAAAATGCATCTCCAGAAATCATAGCAAAAACAGCATTAACATTTATAAGAGCACTATTTCCTCCAAATATATTCAGCGAATCTGAACTAAAGTCAATAGTTGTTGCTCTATTCATCGCCAGATGTGCTTAGAATTAAGTTGCTCGTTGCACGGGCTATAAATAAACTACGCATCATTACCGTCATCACTGATAAGATGGTGCTAAATTGATACTAATTAGATTTGTAATGCCCACCGTTGAAAAAGCAGTTACTCCTTTTGAAATGAACCCAGCCAAAGCACAATCATCTTACTGAGTTTGCAGGCTCTACACCATAAACAAATTTAAAAACAGGATAACAATAAGAAATGACCTTTTCTTAATTTCTCTTATAGTTAAGATTGATTGAAAATAAAATTCATGCTGTAACAAAGACGACATTTTTTTATAATAATGTATTTAGCTTCAATAAGGTAATAATCTCAAAACTAAGTTAGCTATATGGATTTTACTTACATAGCCCGAAGCAGTGAATGGTGTTTTTTAGAGTATTTTATTGATATTATTGCTCTTGCAAGATTTGATTTATAAATCACATCAAAATTCCGTAATTTCGCATCCTCAATTATCCAAGTAAATTATTAATAGTTTCAGTTCAATTACATATTAACTGAAGTTTAAAGATATACCCGCCGGAAATATATGAAGCGGATTCGAAATACAGCATTAAAAATGGCAACAAAATTTAAAGAATACAAAGGCTTAGACCTCCCAAAACTAGGAGAAGATATACTCGATTTCTGGAAAGAAGAAAACATTTTTGAGGAGAGTATTGCCATTCGTGAAGGTGCCAAACCTTTCGTGTTTTTTGAGGGGCCGCCTTCTGCAAATGGCCTACCTGGAATACACCATGTCATGGCGCGTGCTATTAAAGATATTTTTTGTCGCTATAAAACCCAAAAAGGATTTAAGGTAGATCGTAAAGCTGGATGGGATACCCATGGCTTGCCTATTGAGTTGGGTGTAGAAAAAGAATTGGGTATTACCAAAGAAGATATCGGCACCAAAATTTCAGTAGAAGATTATAATAATGCCTGTAGAAAAGCAGTAATGCGCTATACCGATGTTTGGAACAAAGTAACCGAAAGTTACGGCTATTGGGTAGATATGGAAGATCCATATGTTACTTATAAGTCAAAGTACATGGAGACAGTATGGTGGTTATTAAAACAAATTTATAACAAAGATTTATTATACAAAGGCTACACCATACAACCCTATTCTCCTAAAGCGGGAACGGGTTTAAGTAGTCATGAGCTCAATCAGCCAGGTACCTATCAAGACGTTACTGACACAACAGTTGTAGCCCAGTTTAAAGTAATTGAAAGTTCTTTGCCAGAATTCCTTAAAAAATACGACAATCTTAATTTCATCGCATGGACCACTACACCATGGACCTTGCCTTCAAACACAGCATTAACAGTTGGTCCTAGGATTGACTATGTGGTCGTGGCTACCTATAATCAATATACTTTTGAACCTATACACGTGATTCTTGCAAAGAATCTTGTAGGGAAACAGTTTAAAGGAAAACACGAACAAACAGAAGATCTTGACGTTTTATCAAGCTATTCAAAAGAAGACAAAAAGATTCCATTTTTTATTGCTGAAACATGTAAAGGAACCGACCTTTTGGAAATAAGATATGAGCAGTTATTAGATTATGCAACACCAGATGCTGGAGTAGAAAATGCCTTTAGAGTCATTGCAGGAGATTTTGTAACCACAGAAGATGGGACAGGTATTGTGCACACCGCGCCTACCTTTGGTCAGGATGATGCTATGGTGGCAAAACAAGCTGTACCAGAAGTGCCGCCTTTACTGGTGAAGGATGAAAACGACAACCTAGTTCCCCTGGTAGATTTACAAGGGAGGTTTCGACCTGAAATGGGTGAGTATGCTGGTAAATATGTAAAGAATGAATATTATGAAGATGGTGAAACGCCAGATAAGAGCGTTGATGTAGAACTTGCTATTAAGTTAAAAATAGAAAACAAAGCATTCCACGTGGAGAAATACGTACACAGTTACCCTAACTGCTGGCGTACAGACAAACCTATTTTATATTACCCATTAGACTCTTGGTTTATTAAAGTAACCAACTTTAAAGACCGTATGCACGAGCTGAACAAAACCATTAACTGGAAACCAAAGTCAACGGGAGAAGGTCGTTTTGGAAACTGGTTAGCCAATGCAAACGATTGGAATTTATCACGTTCCCGTTATTGGGGAATCCCATTACCATTATGGCGCACCGAAGATGGAACTGAAGAAATTATTGTAGGGAGCATAGAAGAGTTAAAAACTGAAATGGCACGAGCCGTGCAGGCAGGTTTTATGTCTAAAGATATTTTTGACGAATTTCAAGTAGGTGATTTTTCCGAAGAAAACTATGACACCGTAGATTTACATAAAAATATAGTAGATGAAATCGTTTTGGTTTCGGCTAGCGGAAAACCAATGCAACGGGAAGCAGATTTAATTGATGTATGGTTTGATTCTGGAAGTATGCCTTATGCACAGTGGCATTACCCGTTTGAAAATAAAGAAAAAGTTGAAGAGACCTGGCGTAAAGCAGATTTTATTGCTGAAGGTGTAGATCAAACACGTGGATGGTTTTATACCCTGCACGCAATTGCTACTATGATTTTTGATGATGTAGCCTATAAAAATGTAGTGAGTAATGGTTTGGTATTAGACAAAAACGGACAAAAAATGTCGAAGCGTTTAGGGAATGCCGCAGATCCGTTTCATGTACTTGCAAAATATGGACCAGATGCAACACGCTGGTATATGATAAGTAATGCCAATCCTTGGGATAACCTTAAGTTTGACCTAGATGGAATAGGCGAAGTACGTAACAAGTTTTTTGGTACGCTATATAACACCTATAACTTCTTTGCCTTGTATGCAAACCTAGATGGGTTTAACTACAGCGAAGCAAACATTGCTATAGAAAAACGTCCAGAGATTGACCGTTGGGTTTTAAGTGAATTAAACACCTTAATCACTACTGTAGATGCTGCCTTTACAGCCTATGAGCCTACCAAGGCAGCAAGAGCCATACAAAACTTTGTAGGCGAAAACTTGAGTAACTGGTTTGTACGTTTAAGTAGAAGACGTTACTGGAAAGGAAGCTATGCAGAAGATAAAATATCTGCCTACCAAACCTTATATACTTGTTTGGAAACAGTTGCTAAATTGGGAGCGCCTATTGCACCCTTTTTTATGGATAGGCTCTATAAAGATTTAGTCGCTGTTGTTGGAAAAGGGGATGCTAAGAATTCTGTGCATTTAACAGATTTTCCAATAGCAGATACGTCTTTAATAGACAGTGCTTTGGAAGCTAGAATGCAAACAGCGCAAACAATATCTTCTTTAGTTTTGTCGTTACGACAAAGAGAGAAAATTAAAGTACGTCAACCTTTACAAAAAATAATGGTGCCTGTTTTAGATGAAAGCGCTAGAAAAGAAATTGAAGCCGTTAGTGATTTAATTAAGAGTGAGGTAAATGTTAAGGAAATTGAGCTTATTGATGAGGGTTCAGGGATATTGGTTAAACAAATCAAACCCGACTTTAAAAAGCTTGGACCTCGGTTCGGTAAAGACATGAAAGCGGTAGCTGCTGTTATTCAGCAGTTTGGGCAGGAAGAAATTGCTTTGTTAGAAAAAGAAGGGTCTATGCCCATTAAGATTTCAGAAAAAAGTACTACATTGACATTGGATGATGTGCTCATTAGCTCTCAAGATATTGAAGGTTGGTTAGTCGCTAATAGTGATGGAATCACAGTTGCTTTGGATGTAACTATTTCTGAATCATTAAAAAATGAAGGAATAGCGAGAGAGCTCGTCAACCGTATTCAAAACCTACGTAAAGATTCTGGTTTTGAAGTAACCGATAGAATACACGTACACTTGTTGGCTTCTGAATTATTAGAAACCGCAGTGCTGCAAAATGTAACATATATCAAAGAGGAAACCTTAACTGATACACTTCAATTTGAGACCGAAATGATTGATGGTACAGAAATTGCATTTGACGGTATAGAAACTAAATTGAATATTAACAAATAAACCTAAATCCTATGGCAACAGATGTTAAAACCAGATATAATGATGCAGAACTAGAAGAATTTAGAGGGCTCATCAAAGAAAAAATTGTAACGGCTCAAGAGCAATTAGAACTTATCGAAAGCGCTTATAGAAACGATAGTAATAATGGTACGGATGATACCTCACCAACGTTTAAGGCTTTTGATGAAGGTAGTGAAGTGATGAGTAAAGAAACCTCATCTCAGTTAGCTATTCGTCAAGAAAAATTTATTCGCGATCTTAAAAATGCATTGATTCGTATTGAAAATAAGACCTATGGTATTTGCCGTGTTACTAAAAAATTAATCAATCCAGAACGTTTAAAGTTAGTGCCGCATGCTACCTTAAGTATTGAGGCTAAAAATATGCAGTAATAACAACTATTTAAAAAAGGCCTTACTTTGCGTAGGGTCTTTTTTTGTTTTTTGCCCTAAGCCTAAAGGAAAATTAAAATTTTTTTAAAACGTTTTTGCTATTTTTTACATAACGAGTTCTTATTCATACATGCCGAAATTTTATTATATATTATGCTTGTTTTTGATGACTACTATCGTTGTGGGTCAAAAAAGAATGGAAAAAATAGTGAGTACCCAAGATATTTTAACACTAGCAATAGATGGAACTAGCTTTTCTGAAATTCATATCATAGCCAAGGATGTTCCAACGATTCATTTAATAGCTACGATTGCAGGTGAAACATTTTAGAATGTACTCCTAACAACCAAACAAAAAATGTCTGTTTTTAAAATTGGATTAGGCTACACCCCTTTTTTTATTCCAGAGAATGATAAACTAGCGGCCCATAAAGTAATGTCTGTACGACTTGTTATTGTCTTCAACAGCCCATGTTTCCTTTGAAGGTGTCTTTGGTACTGTTACTGCTCAGGGAGGTGATGGAAATTACAACTTACTTGATTTTGAAGGAACCGGAACTATTAACACCAAAAAAGGAGATATTAAGGGCTCTGTTAGTGCAAAGGTATTGGTCGTCAATCAACATAAAAAACAGAACCCGCATGCTATTATTAATGCGATTCAACAACACCTTATTACGGTGGGTTCAAAAGGAGGGATCGTCTCCATATTACAAACCAAATAATAATGTTATTTTTGCTAACGTTATTACCTTACTATGACCTTAAAAAAATCGGTACTCCTTATTATTTTGATCTTATTGATTGATCAAATTTCAAAAATCTATATTAAAACTACCTTTCAGCTTCATGAGCAAGTGGAGGTGTTTTCTTGGTTTAGAATTTTATTTGTTGAAAATGAAGGCATGGCTTGGGGAGCAAAAATACCAGGTACCTATGGGAAGCTAATTTTAACACTCTTTAGAATGGTTGCCATTGTAGGGATTGGGTATTGGTTATGGGATAATGCAAGAAAGAAAAGTTCGGGTATTTTGCTGGCTGCTATTGCTTTAATTTTTGCAGGCGCTTTGGGGAATATTATTGACTCTGTTTTCTACGGAATTATTTTTGACGGTAGTTATGGAAATATTGCTACAGCTTTTGCTGAACAACCTTACGGTACCTTATTTCACGGAAAAGTAGTAGATATGCTATCCTTTCCTTTATTTGAAGGGGTCTTGCCAAACTGGTTCCCTTTTTGGGGAGGAGAACGTTTTACCTTTTTTGATCCCGTTTTTAATGTTGCTGATGTTGCCATAAGCACCGGCGTTGGAATGCTCATCGTATTCCATAAAAGAACGTTTCCGAAGAAATAAACTACCTTTTCTTAATTTAATGTACTTTTCTATTACCAAAAACTAAAAAGTATATAGCGTTTTAGGAGTGATACAATAATGAAGTGGAATATCATATGGGCCACTCGGCATCTTATCTTCTGCTTCAAAAAATGAGAGTCCAATAAAGCGTGTGTCGGGACTGCATTCTTGTAAAAACCGATCATAAAAACCTTTTCCGTACCCTATTCTATGGCCCGCTTTATCAAAAGCGAGCAGGGGCACAAACACAACTTCTATTGCAGAAACAGGTACTTCAATACCTTCTTGAGGCTCGGGAATACCAAATACCGAAATATGAATGCGTGTATTTTCTTGCAGCAGAATATGTTGCATGCTATGGGTTTCAAAATTAGATTTTGAGAGTAGGATACTTTTGTCTTTTCCTTGTAATATATGAAGCAAGTAGGAAGTGTCTACTTCTGCTTTGTTTTCAATGGGCAGAAAAATGTGATAGTTTGTATGCTCCCAGATAGGTAGTTTTAAGGCTTGGTTGGCAATGGCTAGACTTTGATCTGAAATAGTCGTCTCGTCTAGGGATGCTCTTAGCTCCTTATACTTTTTCCGAAGTGCTTGTTTGGTCATTATTCTTGATCTTCTTCGGTGACTACTAGTGAGCTTTTAATTTGGGTAGAGATATGAAAAATAGCATCTCCTTGATGTACAATAGGCGCTTGATTTACATTAATAATATAGCCTTCATTGGGGGCCAAAACTTTAAAACGCATGGTGCCATAAGGGTCTGTAATGGTTGCTAAAAACTCTCCCTTTTCCACATGTTTGTTACAAGGGATTTTAACATGCAACAAGCCGCTTTTTTGAGCTCTAATCCATCTGCTGCTATTAATAATAACAGGTGTGGTTTCTTTTTGAGATACGACGACTTCTGTTGCTAACATATTTAAATGATCTAAAATACGGATCACACCATCAACACCTTCTTTCACAATGTGCTTGTTACTATTAAGCGATTTGCCTCCTTCAAAAAGTAATATCGGAATACCCATTTTATAACAAGTGTGTCTATATGATTTTGAAATACTTCCTGAGTACACCGTAAAAGGAGCATTGAAAATAGTAGACAACTTTAAAAGTTCTGTATTGTTTGGTGCTATACGTACTTGTGCAGCATTAAAACGCTGTGCACCTCCAGTATGGAAGTCTAAGCAATAATCTGCAAAAGGTAATATCTCTTTGGTAAAATAATAGGCTACTCTACTCGCCAAAGAACCCGTTTTAGTGCCTGGAAAAACCCGATTAAGATCACGACCATCTGGAAAAGTTCTATCTGCATTTAAAAACCCAAAGATGTTCAAAATAGGAATACAAACGGTCGTTCCTGTTTTGGGCTTATTGATTTTTTTTGCAATAATTTGACGTATAATTTCTACTCCATTAATTTCATCTCCATGAATACCCCCAGTAATAAGAACGGTGGGTCCAGGTGTTTTTGAACGTTCTATAATGACAGGAATCTCTACTTTGGTTGCCGTGTAGAGCTTTGCAAAGCTAAAATTGATGGTTTTGCTTTGTCCTAAGGCTACTTTTTCTCCTAAGATGATGAGGTCTGTGTTTTTATTGGTCATAAATTGAGGTAAAGCTCTTATGTTTTTTGTTGCTCTATAAACTGTATAATTCTTTTTGAAACATCAATGCCGGTGGTTGTTTCAATACCTTCTAAACCTGGGGTCGAATTTACTTCCAAGACCAAAGGACCTCTTTTGGATGTTAAAATATCTACACCACAAACATGCAATCCTAATGTTTTTGCTGTAGCAATGGCGAGCTCTTTTTCTGCCTGCGATACTTGCAAGGCGGTAGCGCTTCCACCACGATGTAAATTAGATCTAAAATCGCCATCTTTTGACTGCCGTTTCATAGCGGCAACCACTTGACCATCTATTACAATGGCTCGTATGTCTGTGCCTTGAGACTCTGCAATAAATTCTTGCATGACAAATTTTACATTGGCGGTTTGTAAGGTCTCTACTGTAGATAATGCATTTTTAAAATTTTCACATAAAATAACACCTTGTCCGTGTGTTCCCTCTAGAATTTTAATAATGACAGGACCCGTTCCAAAATCTTTTAAAAAAGATTCTAGATATTGAGGGGACCCCAAGGTAGTTTTCGGCATGGGTATTCCTGCCGATGCGAGTATTTGAAAGCAGGTCCACTTATCTCTAGAATTTATAATGCCCTGTGATGAAGCAATACTAAAAACCCCCATGGATTCAAAGTGCCGCACTATAGAAGTGCCTCTGTAGGTATTTGATGCGCCAATTCTAGGAATGATAGCATCAAGATCGTCAATAATTTGATCATGGTATTGTACCATGGGTTTATTGTTTTCGATCATTAAATTACAAAAAGCAGGATCAATCACTTCTATATCGTGATGTTGAGCTTCGCCTGCTTTTAGTAGGTTTTGCGTAGAATATAGTAATTCTCCACGAGATAGAATGGCGATGTTCATGTGTCTTAACTTGGTTGTTGCAATGTACTAAAAAAAATAGCCTTGAAGCAAGCATAAGGTGCTCTTGGTATTCCAAAACCAGTAGATAATTTTTAAGAGAATATAGGAGAAGGAGGAATCTAGAACTGTTCCCTTGAGGGGTTTTTAGTGCTTCTTAATTTAAAATTACATCTGAAATATTTCAGAAAAACACCTAAATAATTTCACTCAACAATTTCAATCAATATCATAAAATGCATTTATCTTTACGATATGGCAGAAGCACCCGTACCTCTTCAAGTTTCTACACTACCAGATACTCCTGGGGTGTATCAATACTATGATAAGGATGGAGCTCTATTGTACATTGGAAAGGCAAAGAATTTAAAGAAACGCGTTGCTTCCTACTTCAATAAAACACATGAAAATGCCCGTACGCGTATGTTGGTCAAGCGTATTCAAGATATTAAACACATTGTTGTTGCCACAGAGACAGATGCTTTACTACTAGAGAATAATCTCATAAAAAAATACCAACCCAAGTATAATGTGCTCCTTAAGGATGATAAAACCTATCCTTGGATTTGCATTAAAAAGGAACGGTTTCCCCGGGTGTTTTCTACGAGAAGACTCGTTAAGGACGGTAGTGAGTATTTTGGACCCTATACCAATTTTAAAACGGTACATACGCTATTAGATTTAATTAAAGGTTTGTATCCATTACGTACCTGTAATTTTGATCTTGCCGAAGATAAAATTCGCAATGGGAAATACAAAGTGTGTCTAGAATATCATTTAGGAAATTGCTTAGGACCCTGTGAAGGACTGCATGGAGAAATAGCCTATAACCAAGCTATTGATGCCATACGAAACCTATTGAAAGGTAATTTTAAAGAATCATTAGGGGGCTTTAAAGACCAAATGAAACAATATGCAGCAGACTTACACTTTGAAGATGCACAACGTGTAAAAGAGAAAATAGAGACACTAGAGAATTACCAAAGCAAGTCTACGGTGGTCAACCCAAACATAAACAACGTAGATGTGTTTAGTGTGATAAGCGATGAAAGCTATGGCTATGTCAATTTCTTGCAGCTTTCTTTTGGGTCTATCATTCGAAGTCACACCTTAGAAATAAAGAAAAAACTAGACGAAACAGATGCTCAGTTGTTAGAGTTATCGGTAGTCGAGTTACGCCAACGTTTTAACTCTCAATCTAAAGAAATTTACGTGCCATTTGCTATTGGAGTTGAAGCAGGAGTGAAGCTACATATTCCAAAATTGGGAGATAAAAAGAAAATTTTGGAGCTCTCTACACGCAATGCCAAGTATTATAGGATGGAGCGTTTTAAGCAGGCCAGAATTGTAGATCCAGATAGACATGCCAATAGAATTATGGCGCAAATGAAAAAAGATTTACGGCTCTCTGTAGAACCACGTCACATTGAGTGTTTTGATAATAGTAATATTCAGGGAACCAATCCGGTTGCAGCTTGTGTTGTCTTTAAAGATGGAAAGCCAAGTAAAAAGGATTACCGTAAATTTAATATCAAAACAGTTGTAGGGCCAGATGATTTTGCTTCAATGGAGGAAGTAGTTTATAGAAGGTATAAGCGCTTAAAAGAGGAAAAACAACCGTTGCCGCAACTTATTATTATAGATGGTGGTAAAGGGCAATTATCTTCTTCTTTAAAGGCATTGGATGATCTAGATTTACGCGGCAAAATAGCCATTGTTGGGATTGCTAAAAGGCTAGAAGAATTGTTTTATCCAGATGACCCTATACCTTTGTATTTGGATAAAAAATCTGAAACATTAAAAATTATACAACAATTAAGGAACGAAGCCCATCGTTTTGGTATTACCTTTCATAGGCAGAAGCGAAGTAAAGAAGCTTTAAATACTGCTTTAGAAAACATTCCAGGCATTGGCGAGAAAACTGTGATTGAATTATTACGTATTTTTAAAAGTGCCAAACGAATTGGAGAGGCTCCATTTGAAGATTTAGCCAAGGTTGTTGGAGCCAGTAGAGCCCAAAAAATTAGCGTACATTTTAATAGCACAGCAACTACAGAAACCAAAGAAAATACCTAGAGAATATTCATGAAGAAACGAGTAGTTATACTATGTTTATTTTTTTGTTGCCTTGGATATGCCCAGAGTAATGACACTCGTAGGGTACCCAAAAAAGACCTTTCTGTAGGTTTGGTGCTCAGTGGCGGTGGAGCAAAAGGGCTTGCTCATATTGGCGTGTTAAAAGCAATTGAAGCAGCAGGTATTAGAATAGATTATATTGGGGGTACCAGTATGGGGGCTATTGTAGGAGGATTGTATGCCTCAGGTTATACGGCGTCACAATTGGACTCGATTTTTAGAACGGTAGACTATAATGCTTTGATTCAAGATGAAGTTCCTAGAAGAGCCAAAACCTTTTATGAAAAAGATGAAAGTGTAAAATACGCCTTAACACTTCCCTTTGATAGTTTTGAAATTGCCTTTCCTTCTGGACTCTCTAAAGGACAAAATGTGTACAATCTCTTTTCAAAATTAACAGCACATGTCAATACTATAGATGATTTTAGTGCACTACCAATTCCATTTTTTTGTGTGGC
>JBNMOX010000009.1:0-12842 GCA_051275835.1 Patiriisocius sp. | reverse complement strand
CACATGATTTGTCCATTCCAAAAGTAACTTGGTTTCAAGGGGCTAGATTAAATATTACAGTGAATTGTATTGATAGACATTTGGCTACCCGAGGAACTAAAACAGCTTTGCTTTTTGAACCCAATGATCCCACAGCTCCTGCAGAGCATATAAGCTATCAAGAACTTCATAAACGCGTTTGCAAAATGGCAAATGTATTAAAAGATAAAGGCATACAAAAAGGAGACCGTGTGTGTTTGTATTTGCCTATGATTCCAGCATTGGCAATTGCGGTAATGGCTTGTGCCCGAATTGGAGCTGTCCACTCGGTCGTGTTTGCAGGCTTTTCATCTACAGCTTTGGCAACGCGTATTAACGACTGTGATTGTAAAATGGTAATTACGAGCGACGGTTCTTTTAGAGGAGCAAAAACCATAGATTTAAAAGGTATTGTAGATGAAGCATTACAAAAATGTAAGGGCGTAGCATCGGTGTTGGTGGTTCAAAGAATAGCTTCGGAAATTAGCTTGGTTGAAAATCGTGATTATTGGATGGAGCCATTACTAGCCAATGCTTCTGAACTGTGCGAACCTGAAATTATGGAAGCTGAAGACCCTTTGTTTATTTTATATACGTCAGGTTCTACTGGAAAACCGAAAGGAATGGTGCATACCACTGCAGGGTATATGGTGTATACTGCATTTTCATTTCAAAATGTATTTCAATATCAAGAAGATGACGTGTATTGGTGCACGGCTGATATAGGTTGGGTTACTGGGCATAGCTATATTGTATATGGTCCCCTAGCAAATGGAGCTACCTCTTTAATGTTTGAAGGGGTGCCAACATATCCAAACGCAGGACGCTTTTGGGAGGTAGTTGCAAAGCATAAAGTCAATCAATTTTATACAGCACCTACTGCTATTAGAGCCTTGGCTAAAGAATCACTTTCTTTGGTTGAAAAGCATGACTTGTCTTCCCTAAAGGTACTAGGAACTGTTGGAGAACCTATCAATGAAGAAGCGTGGCATTGGTATGATGATCATATTGGAAAAAATAATGCGCCCATTGTAGATACTTGGTGGCAAACAGAAACGGGAGGTATAATGATAACTTCTTTACCTGGTATAACCAAAGCTATTCCTACCTATGCTACAAAACCATTACCAGGAATTAGGCCCGCTTTAATAGATGATAAGGGCCAAGAAATTAAGACAACAGAAGCAGCAGGTAAATTATGTATTACATTTCCTTGGCCTTCTATGGCGCGCACCATTTATGGGAATCACCAGCGATATAAAGAGACCTATTTTTCAGCTTTTGAGAATATGTATTTTACAGGAGATGGTGCCCTACGGGATGCTCATGGCAATTATAGAATTACTGGAAGGGTAGATGATGTTATTATAGTTTCTGGCCATAATTTAGGTACGGCCCCTATTGAAGATGCCATAAATCAACATCCTTTGGTGGCAGAAAGTGCCGTAGTTGGGTTTCCACACGATATTAAAGGAACCGCGTTATATGGATACATGACCCTTAAAAATGCTGAAGGAAAGGATGAAGATGAATTACGCCAAGAAGTAAATGCTATGATTACTTCAGAAATTGGACCCATTGCTAAACTGGATAAAATTCAATTTACCCAAGGCTTACCTAAAACACGGAGTGGAAAAATAATGCGTAGAATCTTGCGTAAGATCGCCGAAAAGCAAACGGATAAGTTAGGGGATATTTCGACGCTTTTAAACCCTGAAGTAGTGCAGCATATTATTGATAATACCTTATAAAAGATGTGTTTTAACTTGAGGTGCTTAGCCCAATTTTAACTCATTAAATTTTCCGAAGTAAAATAAAAAAGATTTGGCCACTTCTTTCGAAATTAAGAACTACTTATTTTATATTTGCGGTCTAAATTTTATACTATGTCATTTACAGATTTATTTGAGAGCGGAGAACATAAACGTAACCTAGGTCATTTTGCAAGCATTACTAATATTGCTTGTATTGATGGAGCATTAACGCAAGAAGAAGAAAAAATGTTACGCCGTTTTGCTCGTAAACTTAATATTGATGAGGTAGAATATGAAAGTGTATTAAAAAACCCTACAAAATTCCCCATCAATCCACCCAATGATGTGGAGAGACGTTTGGAGCGTTTACATGATTTATTTGAAATGATTTTTGCAGATCATGAAATTGATGATGAAGAACATGCCTTAATTGAAAAGTACGCAATTGGTCTAGGATATACTGAAGAAGTAGCTGTAAAATTAATCAAACGTTCTCTAGAAATATATAAAGGAGGACTTGATATGGACGATTACCGTTACCTATTAAATAAAAAATAAGTGATTTCTAGTATTGTTTGATTTCCCACAAAGATGTCTTCAATTCATTATCTTGCCTCACTAAGTTAAACAAGGAGCATTAGTTTTTTGAATTTTCCATGTTTCATAAAATTATTTTAAGATGTAGCGCCATCATCACTAGAAAAAGTATTTATCTGGTGATGATGGCTTTGTTACACTTAAAAGAGTTGAAATAGAAATCGTGTTTATGCTTTATGCATAAAGCTTTCTGCTTTGGTTACCATGTTTTTACTTCCACAGAAAAAAGGCACACGTTGGTGTAATTCCGTAGGTTTTAAGTCTAGAATTCTTGAATATCCGTCACTCGCTTTTCCTCCGGCTTGCTCTGCCAAATAAGCCATTGGGTTACACTCATATAACAAGCGCAATTTTCCATTGGGATCTTTCGAAGTGTTAGGATACATGTATATACCTCCTTTAATCATATTTCTATGAAAATCTGACACCAAAGAACCGATGTACCTAGATGTATAGGGTCTATCCTCTTCTTCTTTTTGGCAATACTTTATATAGTCTTTTACACCTTGGGGGAAATGCACATAATTACCTTCATTTACAGAGTAAATATTCCCGTCTTCTGGAAATTGCATATTAGGATGCGATAAATAATACGTTCCAATAGCAGGGTTTAACGTAAAGCCATTTACGCCGTGTCCTGTTGAATACACAATCATGGTAGAGGTTCCATATACTATATATCCTGCAGCTACTTGTTTATTCCCTGGCTGTAAAAAATCATCTATAGTTACAGGAGTTCCTTCAGGAGTGATTCTTCTGTATATAGAAAAAATAGTACCTACGGAAACATTCACATCAATATTAGAAGATCCGTCTAAAGGATCCATAAGGACAATATATTTATTGTCGTTTTTTTCATTTCTACCTTTGATGGTAATAAAGTCATCTTCTTCTTCACTTGCAATACCACAAACAATTTCTCTATTGGTCAATGTTTTGATAAAAACATCATTTGCATAGATATCTAGTTTTTGTTGATCCTCTCCCTGGATATTGGTTTCTCCAGCAGTCCCCAAAATATCTACCAAACCAGCTTTGTTTACTTCATGGTTTACCACTTTTGCGGCTAAACGGATAGAATTAATAAGCCTAGATAGCTCCCCCGAAGAATATTTAAATTCGGTTTGATTTTCTATAATAAATTCTCCTAGCGTTTTATTTTTATTCGACATGTTGGGTTGTTCAATGAATTTAACGCAAATATCGCTTTTTTTAAGAAATTGAACCGATATTTGTCTATCAAAACCAGAAATCATGGGTGTAGTTGTTAGAAAAGCCACCAAAGTGGATATGCCTCAAGTACTAAAACTTATAAAAGAGCTTGCAGTCTATGAAAAAGAACCGGATGCTGTTTGTATTACCTCGGAAGTTTTAGTAACCGAAGGCTTTGGAGAAAACCCGATTTTTTCCTGTTTTGTGGCAGAATGGGAAGGACGTATTGTGGGTATGGCTTTGTGTTATTTTAGGTTTTCAACTTGGAACGGACGGACCGTGCACCTAGAAGACCTAATTGTTAATGCATCCAAAAGAGGTCTTGGTATTGGTATGGCTTTGTATAGAAGGGTTATGGAATTTGCAAAAGATCACGACGTGAAAAGAGTAGAATGGGTGGTTTTAGATTGGAATAAACCCGCGATACAGTTTTATGAAAAAACAGGCGCCAAAATGCTTAAAGATTGGTATTTGGTGCAATTTGATGAAGAAGGATTATCTCATTTTCTAAACCCGAGTCATTGAAAAAAATTTCCGCTTTGCGATACACACTATGAATATATTTAAATTTGGAGGAGCATCAGTAAAAGATGCCGAAGGAGTTAAAAATGTAGCATCTGTTTTACAACAAACAGGCCTTGCCAACTTGGTGATTGTAGTCTCAGCAATGGGAAAAATAACAAATGCGCTAGAAGCTGTTGTAGATTTCTATTTTAATGAGCCTGCTAAAGTAAAAGAGGCTGTGGAAGGAGTTAAGACATATCATGCTACTATTGCAAAGGCTATTTTTAGCCATACTAAGGTTCCCATTTTAAAAAAAATAGATACACTAATACAAGAATTATCTTCTTTCCTAGATACTAATAAATCGACCAACCATGCCTTTGTATATGATCAGGTAGTAAGTTATGGAGAGCTGCTTTCTACGTCTATTATTTCCGCATACTTAGAGGAAGTGTCTATTAAAAATACCTGGTTAGATATAAGAACATGCATTGCGACAGATAGCAAATTTCGAGATGCTACGGTAGATTGGGAAACAACACAACAACAAATTGTGGGTAATATTTCCGCTAAGGGGATTACAATTACGCAAGGGTTTTTAGGAGCAGAGGCTAGCAATAATTTCACAACAACTCTTGGTAGAGAGGGAAGTGACTATACAGCTGCTATTTTGGCTTATTGTTTAAATGCAGATAATGTTACTATTTGGAAAGATGTACCTGGGGTTTTAAATGCAGATCCACGTTATTTTAACACAACGACCTTATTGCATCATATCTCTTATAGAGAAGCCATAGAATTAGCTTTTTATGGAGCCTCTGTAATCCATCCCAAAACATTACAACCCTTGCAACGCAAGGAAATACCTTTGTTTGTGAAATCTTTTTACAATCCTCTAGAAGCAGGTACTTGTGTGGGCAAAGGAGTGACTTTAGACCCACATACTTCTTGTTTTATTTTAAAGAGAAATCAAGTGTTGCTGTCTTTGTCTTCTCTTGATTTTAGTTTTATTGTAGAAAAAAACATAAGTGATATTTTTATTTTGCTAGACACCTATAAAATGAAGGTGGCTTTAATTCAAAATTCTGCCATTAGTTTTTCTGTAGTTATTGATAATAAATACAACAATTTGGATGTGTTGTTGACGGCTTTACGATCCACATTTAGAGTAAGTTGGAATGAGAATGTCACTCTGTATACTATTCGACATGCCTCTCAAAAAGAAGTGAAAAATGTAGTGCAAAATCGAGAAGTATTGCTAAAACAAGAGAGTAGAGAAACGGTGCAATTGGTTATTAAAGAGTAGATACAGGGCTTTTTGATTATATTTGCGGTTAACCTTAACCAAAATCAATCTCACATTTAATGGGTATTGTATCTGTAAAAGAATTTTCAAAAGCACTTAAAGTAGACAAACTAGGCTTTATAGGTGATGGGATAAGCATGATTTTGATGCGTATCTTGAAAATTTATGCCATTAATAAAACCTACGATAATAACAAGCATCTAGAAGGCATTGAATTTCTTAATTCCCTGCTAGAAGACCTTAATGTTACTTTTGAAATCCCTGAAGAAGATTTAAGGCGTATCCCTAAAAAAGGAGCATTTATTACCATCTCAAACCATCCATTGGGAGGTGTTGATGGTATATTACTTTTGAAAATATTATTAGAGCACCGCCCAGATTTTAATGTGATTGCTAATTTTTTATTGCAAAGAATTGCTCCATTAAAGCCTTATATCATGCCCGTAAATCCTTTCGAAGACCATAAGGAGGCAAGGTCGAGTTTGAAAGGTATAAAAGAAGCATTATTACATCTTAAAGATGATAAGCCCTTAGGGGTTTTTCCTGCAGGAGAAGTGTCTACAACCAAGGATGAAAATAATAATATAGTAGATAAAGATTGGGAAATAGGCGCAATTAAAATCATTAAAAAAGCAGAGGTTCCTGTATTGCCCATCTATTTTCATGCTAGAAACAGTAGTCTTTTTTATACGTTGGCAGATATGAGTGAGATGTTGCGCACGGCCAAATTACCTAGCGAAGTATTAACACAAGGGGAACGTGTAATTAAAATACGTATTGGAAATCCTATTTCCGTAGCGAATCAAGCAGAGTATAAGAGTATAGAAGATTTTTCGGCGTTTTTACGTAAAAAAACATATATGCTTGCAAATCCTTTTGAGAAAAAGAAATTACGCGATAGTATTCCTAAAAAATTAAAAATTCCAAAGGCGCCAAAGAAGATTATCGGGGAAATTTCCAAAGAAACCATTATCCAGGAAGTTGATGTGCTTCGAAAAGTTGATAAGCGCTTACTAGAAAGTAAAAGCTATGAAGTCTTTTTGGCACCCGCGACTTTAATGCCTAATATTTTACAAGAAATAGGACGTTTGCGAGAAATTACCTTTAGAGAAATAGGTGAGGGAACCAATAAAGCCATTGATCTAGATTCTTTTGATACCTATTATCATCATATGTTTTTATGGGATAATAAAACCCAACAAATAGCTGGAGCTTATAGAATGGGATTAGGTTCTTTAATTTTTGCCAAATATGGTATTGATGGTTTCTATTTGCAAGACCTCTTTAGGTTTGAGCCAGAGTTGTATGATATGATGAGTACTTCTATAGAAATGGGACGCGCCTTTATTATTAAAGAATATCAGCAAAAACCCATGCCTTTGTTTTTACTCTGGAAAGGAATTGTGCATACTACCTTACGTTACCCAGAACATAAATATTTAATTGGAGGGGTGAGTATCAGTAATAAATTTAGTGAATTTTCTAAGGGTTTGATGATTGAGTTTATGAAATCTAATTATTATGATCCATACATTGCGCAGTATATCAACCCCAAAAAAGAATACAAAGTAAAGTTAAAGGACGCAGATAAAGATTTTGTGTTTGACGCAAGTGCAGCCGATTTAAATAAGTTTGACAAAATTATTGATGAGGTAGAGCCTGGAAGCTTACGAATGCCAGTACTTATTAAAAAATACATTAAGCAAAATGCAAAAGTGATTGCTTTTAATGTAGATCCACTCTTTAATAATGCCATTGATGGCTTGATGTATATCCGTATATCAGACTTGCCAGAAAGCACGGTAAAACCTGTAATGGAAGAGTTTCAAGCCGAACTTGAAAAAAAATACGCTAACGGGAATACGAAAGAGGAAGAGTAGAAAGCCAAATAATAGCATGTTAGTAGGAGCTTTATACCTACAAATAATGTAGCAAGTATTCTTTTCAATTCAACGGTATATTGCTACAGTGAACAGATTTATAAAAGCATTTGTTTTAGTTTTCTGTATTTATAAATTGCAATCTTTCCTGCATTTTAAGTAGCACTACCTTATCTGAAAATTGAGAGCAATGTCCTTCCATAGGTGAAAATTCTATCACTGCATCTGAGGTTGTATTTTGGGTGGTTTTTAAATAGTTACTAAATGCTCTTGTCGCTGAATTTAAATAAAAATGATCCATATCACCCATCCATACATAAGTTTTATTCTGTAATTTTGGGCCTAGTTTTTCCAGTTATCTTGTACATGTAATTTGAAATCGTGCTTTTTCCAATGTTCTGCAACAGTCTTGTCTATGTCACCTGTTACAGGATCAATAAGGGGTTTTGTAATCCATTTTCTCCTTTAGGACTGTACAAAGCAGTATGAGCACTAAATTGTCCCCCAGAATTTAGATAACTATTTGAATAGCCCAATACATTTTCATAGGTAATAAACTCTTTTAATGATAGCATAGGCTCCCCATCAGTCCATCTCATAACGGGTCTTGGGTACTTAAACTCATTCACATAAGTATTTTGATCTTTATAAATATTGATAAGCTGGTAGTTTTCAAATTCAATAGCGTCTGGGCTATACGAGAAGCAACCATTAAAAGTGTCTGGATAATATATTTGTAAGCCTAACGACACCCAGCCTCCTTTAGAACATCCATCAACAAATCTTGTTTTCGCTGTGTTGGTGCCACGATATTCTTTTTCGATAGCAGGGATCAACTCTTCTAACAATGATTTCCCGTAGGTCCACTATTTTCAGAATCCATTTGGTACGAATCACCAAATGGGCCTTCTCCATCCAAAAAGACATTAATAATTTGTGGAGCTTCTGGCGAATCCCACCATTCCATAAACTTTTTATCGGTTATTTTATTATTAATTCTTGTGTATCGCCCACCATATCCAGCCACATTATACCGAATGGGGTATTGCTTATTCTTGTTATAATTATGTGGTAATATAACAGAAGCTTTAACTTGAATAGGAGTTTTTCGCCATTTTGATAATAATGCACTTGCTATGACCACTTCTTTTGCTAAAGGATGTGCTGTAATAATGCGTTCAGGAATAATTTCACTGAGGACTACCTTTACTTCCAATGTTTTGTTTACGGTAATTACTTGTTTTTTGCTATAAAAATTGCCAGGAGCATCTATTCTAGATTCTTTGAAGTCTTGGTCCCAAACAACTTGCATTGCGTATGTGCCTTCTGGAATAACGTTTAAAGACCAGTCCCGTGAGCTTTTCCATGATTGTTCCTCTTGTATTTGAAATGTTTTGTTTACATCAAAAGAGCTTATGTTTTCGCGAAAATGTATGTTTTGTTTCCTGGAAAAGGAGATGGCTATGTTTGCGTGCGAGGTTCTGCTTTAACATTTTCAGCAAGAAAAAGGTACATTCTCCCTTTCGTATGTACTTGGTGTTTTACACTGGGCTCTGTAGTAAGTGTAATGGTTAACTTTTGTTGTGAATATTCTGTTGCGCTAATAAGAACTAATAAAAGACATAAGAAAAGCCATTGTTTTAATTTCATAACAAATATTTTGGTGGGTTGGGATATCATCATCATAAAGCATTCTAAAGATATGATAATATACTAACGCTACAAAATATGTACTACCTTGGCTATGCCCAAAGCAATTAAAAATAGGTGTCTGCAAAGTTTTTACTATAGGCTTTAATCTCTTCTCTAGCCTTTGCAAAAGCAGCTTCTGTTTCTTCAGGAGTGCCTATAAATTTTGAAGGATCGTAAAAGTTATGATGCAGTCGCTCTGCATTTGGAGCAGCAATAAATGGGCAGTTTTCATAGGCATGATCACACACCGTTATGATATATTGCCAATCTATATTTTTGTATTCGGTTACATTATTTGAGGTATGGCTTGTAATATCGATACCATCTTTTGCCATGGTCGCAGCAGCGCCTGGGTTTATTCCATGTGTTTCTATCCCTGCACTATAGATAGTAGCTTTGCCTCTAAGCATTTGTTTTAAGTAGCCGTCCGCCATCTGACTACGACAACTATTTCCTGTACAGAGTACGAGTATATTTTTCATTTCTATTATTAATTAAGGTAACTTCTTCTTTCCATTAATACATTATCATGCCCAATACCATCTCGCTGCGCTATCTTTTCTCGGGCACCCAAAACTCTAAAGCCACAATTTTTATGTAATTGAATACTAGCTTCATTTTGTTTGAAAATTCCAGCTTGTAGGGTCCAAAACCCATGAACGTCACTTTGCTCGACGAGGTAGTGTAACAAGGTTTTTCCTATTCCTTTTTTCTGAAATTTACGTGATACATATATGGTGTTCTCTGCAACGCCTCTATAGACTTTCCTCTTAGACACTAAACGTAAAGCACACCAACCAACAATGATGTTGTCTAGGAGGATCACAAATCTGCACTGCGGTATAAATTTTTCATTCCATTGTTCCCAAGAAGGAACTGTTGTTTCAAAACTAGCAATACCTGTTGCCAAGCCTTCTGAATAGATTTCTGAAACAGCAGCATAATGTTCCTCTTAGCAACATCCACTACCTGGAGCACAGCTATTTTCTGAAGCCTCCGTAGTTATAAGTTCGGGTACTCCGCAAATATCTTCTGCCTTACAAGCTGTTTTTTGAGAGGCTAGGTTCAGTACTAAATTGCTGCCGTGTACTTCAACATTCGTTACGTATAATTGTGCGGTATGGAACAATGCGTTACTGTATTCAAAACGGACTTCACTTGTTTCGTTATATGGTTTCATTTCCCCAACCTTATTTAAAATCCCCAGTGCTTTGTTGCAGGAAATAAACTCGGTTTTTCCTATTTCAGAAGGACTTTCCCAAAGTTGTATAATGGTTTCTTTCCATGCATCTGTTCTTGCGCCACAATCTATAGAGTCTACTGTAATATGTTTTACTTCTGTGATGTGATAATTGGCTCCAACTAATTGTCCAGGCATGTATTGGAATAGCAAGGATTTATCTTGGTGTTCTTTCAGGGTATTAAAAAATTCTTGTGTTGTCATAACTTCTTTTTTAACAGCATTTAGCTTCGGTTGTTTCGAAAAATTCTTGGAACAATTCTTTAAGCTTGCCTAATTTATTTAGGCTAATTCTATAGTATTGGCTCTTGCCTTCAAATCTACTTGTAAGCAAACCTGCCTTTTTTATCACTTGTAAATGTTGTGATGTAGTAGGTTGTGAAAGTTTGATGGTTTCTGAAATGTCCTTACATAAACATCCGTCGCAATCTCCTATGTAATTTAGAATAGAAATACGTGCAGGATGTGATAGTACTTTGGCTAAGTCAGCCAATTGGTTTACGCTCGTGGTGTGTAAATGTCTTTTTGAAACGCCCATAGTATTATTTGTATAATGCAATATTACGATGTTAAAATGAATACACAAAGAAAAGCAGGTGTTTTTTTGTGATTATTGTGAATTGCTATTCAAAAGCGGTATCAATTGGCTCCCATAGTTCTATTTTATTACCATCATTGTCCATAATATACCCAAACTTTCCGTAGTCAAATTCTTGTATCTCACCAATACTGGTGACCCCTTCTTCTTTGAGTAGTTTTAGGAGTCCTGTTAGGTTTTCTACCCTATAATTAAACATAAAGTCTTTCTTAGAAGGCTCATAATAGTTGGTGTCTTGTGCGAATGGGCTCCATTGTGTAGAGCATTTATTGCCGTTTTCATCTTTCCACCAAAAGGTACATCCCCAATCATCTGTATTAAAACCTAAATATTTTTTATACCATGCTTTGGTTTCTTTAGGGTCTGTTGTTTTAAAGAACAAACCTCCTATGCCAGTTACTCGTTTCATATGTTAGGTGTTTACTTAAATGCGTCCAATATTTTATCTACAATAACCTGTGCTAGTTTTTCTTTACTTTCCAGGGTCCAACCAGCAATATGTGGACTTAAAATAACATTGTCCATCGCCAAAAGCGCTTTAAAATCTTGTGGTATAGTACCGGAAAACAATGTCTCAAAGGATAGTTTTTCATATTCTAAAACATCCAGTCCTGCCCCTAAAATTTTTCCGCTTTTTAAACCTGCAACCAAATCTTTGGTCACCACGCTTTTTCCTCTTGCCGTATTGATAAGCCAAAAGGGTTTTTGAAAGCCAACAATAAAATCTGCGTTTATCATTTGATTTGTCAAAGGCGTCCAAGGGGTATGCAGACTTACAACATCTGCCATTTCTTGAAGTGTTTTTAAAGACACTTGGGTTGCGTTTTTATTACTAACCCTTTCCTTGATGTCATAGCAAAATACAGTGCAATTAAACCCTTTTAATTTTTTAGCAAAAGAACGTCCCATGTTTCCATAACCAATAAGGCCAATAGTTTTACCTTCAATTTCAATACCTCTATTGAATTCTCTATTCCATTGTCCCTTTTTTACTTCCCTGTCTGCTCTATTAAGGTTATTAAAGAGTGATAACAGCATCCCTAAAGCGTGTTCACCCACTGCGTTTTTATTGCCTTCTGGGGCAGCAATGAGTGCTATTTTTTTTCTCGTAGCATAGGGTATGTCAATACTTTCGAGGCCAGCACCTACACGTGCTATAAACTTTAGGTTTTTTGCAGCATCTAGAAACTGTTTGTCTATTGTAAACCGACTACGAATAACGATACCGTCATAATGCTCTATGACTTGCTCTATGGCTTCTTTTGGAGACGTATAATCTTCAGCACAATCAAACCCAGCTTGGGTGAGTTGTTGTATGAGTAAAGGATGATTTTGGTCTAGATGAAGTACTTTCATTTTAAATTTAATAAGGCATAAGATAGCATCGTTATATTAATCTATCGTATTCATTGGTTTACATTAAGGTTAAATTTTCGGAAACTCGGTTTGTGTTTTTTCATGCTGCACATTCCCTGTATGTTTGGTGTTTAATTTCTCAAAAAGTAAGAGATGGACTTCTTCGTCTCCTTGACTTTTTGGGCAATGTTCTACCCCTTTAGGGACCACAATAATTTCGCCTTCTCTTACAATCTCTACTTTGTCTCTAAAGTGCATTTCTAAGATGCCTTTTTGCACAAAAAATAGTTCGTCTTCATGTTCGTGTTTGTGCCATACAAATTCCCCTTGAATTTTGGCTAGAATTACCTGCATGTCATCTACGGTAGCAATCTGATGTGGATGCCACTGTTTGTTAAATTTACTAAATTTTTGTTTGATGTTAACAGGGATCATTGTCAGGCTTTTAATATCCAAACAAGGTACTAATTTCTGAGAAACTTTGCTAGCGGTTACTAGGCAGAAAGAAAAGTATCGATAGCAACTATTTCCGAAGAAAAAACTAAAATTCTAGAATGATCTTGGCAATATAGAAGAATAGAAAAATTCCAAAAATATCATTGCTAGTAGTAATGAAGGGACCCGTAGCAATAGCGGGATCAATTCCTTTTTTATCTAAAATAATAGGCACAAAGGTACCGACCAA
>JBNMOX010000008.1:0-12960 GCA_051275835.1 Patiriisocius sp. | reverse complement strand
CCATGGTGCAAGACACTATAGGCTATTTGTGGATCGGTACGCAAGGAGGTGGCTTGGCCCGTTTTGATGGTAATGATTTTACCGTTTTCACCGAAAAAGACAGCCTTGCATCTAACTATATTGAAAGCCTTGCAAGCCGAGGGGATCAATTGTTTATAGGTACCAAAAAAGGTCTTTCTATCTACACCAAAGGACGTATTACCAGTATAAAAACACCCAAAATTAATGCGTTGTATCCTTATAAAGAACAGGTTTTTTTGGCCACAGACAAAGGAATGTTTGTCTTGGATTCCTTCGGAAATTTAAGTATGGCACCTTTATCTCCTAGCCTTAATTCTTCGGTTCTTAGGGATGTTTTATTTGACGGAACAGATTTTTGGATTGCTAGTAAAAAAGGGTTATATAAAACCAAATCTTTAACCAAACGCAGCCCGATATCTCAGTTAGAAACTGTCGAATTTAATTCGATTGTTAAGAAAGACAACAAGGTTTATGCAGCATCCTTTGTAGATGGCATTTTGGTGTATGATATTTCAGAAGCAAAACAAAGAACCATCATTATTCCAACTCCAATTCGCATTAACAGATTATCAATTCAAAACAATGAATTGTGGGTAGCAACAGACAATGATGGAGTTACCATTTTAGATGCTGAGAGCTTGTCATTTCAGAAAAAAATAAACCTTAGTAACGGTCTTACAGTTGCCCACGTAAGGCAAACCCTTCTTGACAAACAAGGCAATATTTGGCTGGGAACGAGCGGTGGTGGCCTGTATAAATACTTTCCCAATCAATTTACGCACTTCGATAAAGAAACGGGACTAAAAGGGAATAGAATATATGCGGTACATGCTGCCAAAAATGCACTATGGTTTTCTGCCGCCGAAAAAGGACTCTCTTATATTGATAGTCTTGGCATTAAAAACCTTCCAGTTGTTGAAGGCTTTGAAAATATAAAAATCAAAGCCCTCACAAGTGATGAAAACGGTAATATTTGGGCAGGATCTGAAGGCAAAGGAATCTTATACCGTCAAACAAAAAAAAGAGACAGTTTTATTGTTTCTGGAAACAACATCAATGACATTGTTATAGACACGATCTCAATTACCAAAACAAAATATCATCTCATAAACAACTCTAAAGGTCTTCCCAGCAACTGGATACGTGATATTATTTATAGAGATGGAACCACTTGGGCAGCAACCTATGGCACTGGAATTGTACGGTTCAAATATGACACTGAAACGAATGAAATAAAAAACCTACAAACGTTTGATACAGACTTTGGCATTGAAGATTTGCAAATCAAAGATCTTTTTAAGGATCCACGTACAAATGCTGTTTGGTATAGCACGCAACAAGGGCATCTAGGATTCATTAATGATAAAGTTTCTAAACACCTAGGTCAAGTTCTACCTCAAGCTACAGCTATTAATAGCATTGCTATAAGAGATAAGTCTATGTTCTTAGGTACAGGAGATGCTGGTATTTGGGTAGGTAATCTTACATCAACACCAGTCTTTAAAAAACTAAAAGGCGCTAAAAAAACAAGCTCTCAAAATAGTTTTCAGTTAATATTTGATGCCCAAGGCAACCTATGGACAGGAAGCGAACGCGGTATAGATAAGATTGTTCTAAATAGTGATCTTGAAATTGTAGATGTATTTCATTATGGAAGAAATGATGGATTTCTAAGCATAGAAACCTGCCTAAATGCGGCTGCCTTGGATTCAGATACTAATTTATGGTTTGGAGGAATTTATGGTTTAACCAAATACAATAGCACCCAAATAAAAGCGCAAACAGAACAAAAACCAACACTTCATTTTGAGCAAATTACTGCTGGTTACATCCCCATAGATTCTTTGCCAAAAACAGCATGGAAAGAAAATATATTACAATTGGTCGCAAATAACAACCAACTTTCTTTTAGTTACAAAACCGTAGATATTAATCATCCTAATGCTATAGAATATCGCTATAAATTAGATACCCAAAAATGGAGTCCGTGGTCTCAAAGCAATAGAGAAAACCTGGCAGGACTAGCCTTTGGAAAACACGAGTTCACAGCACAATCTAGAAATTATCGTTGGCAGGAAAGCAATCCTATAGCGTTTCATTTTATGATTGAAACTCCCTTATTGAAACAGATGTGGTTTCAATGCGTACTCATACTAGTGCTCATACTATGTATCGCCTTTGTTATTGTAAGTTATATCAAACGCTTTAAAAATAAAAACCACGAAGCCCAAAAACAATTGGAGTTACAAAATCACTTATTAGGATTAGAGCAAAAGGCATTACGCCTACAAATGAATCCACATTTTATTTTCAATGTACTTAATGGTATCAAAGCCATGGGTTCAACAAATCCCTCCAAAATGAATAAGACCATTAATAGTTTTGCAAAACTAATGCGCGGGATTTTAACCAATTCTAGGCAAAACACCATTAGCCTTCAAGAAGAAGTGACCACCCTTAAAAATTATATAGATGTTGAATTGCTCATGGCTCCAAAACCATTTTTATATGACATTAAGGTAGAAAGTGATATAGCTCTAGAGGAAATTGCAATTCCTCCTATGCTTATTCAGCCCATTGTAGAAAATGCTATTAGACATGGTGTTTTAAAGCTAGGAAAAGAAGGAATTTTGAGCATTATGTTTAAAACTTCTGAAACCTCCTTGCAGTGTCGCATTACAGATAACGGCCCAGGGATCTTTACAACACAGCAACAAAAAGCAAAAACAAGTCATCATTCTATAGCCCTAGAAGTGACGAAAGAACGCATAACCTCTTTAGCAAATAAAGATACCTTACAATTACGAGAATTGAAAAAAAACAACATTGTTTTAGGAACAGAAGTTTCATTTACCATACCCTTAGAATTAGATTTTTAAAAAAACATATATGCTTACAGCCATTATCATTGAAGACATGCCAGATGCTCTAACTTTATTAGAAAGAGCATTACAAGAAAATTATCCAGACATTAACATAATTGCAACGGCTACGAGTGTGGTAGAAGCCGCAAAGGTACTACGCACTAAAAAACCAGACATTTTGTTCCTTGATATCATGTTGGGTGATGGTACTGGGTTTGATGTTTTGGAGATTTTTCCAGACTTAGAAAGTAAAATCATTTTTGTAACTGCAAGTGATGAGTTTGCTATAAGAGCATTTAAATTTGCTGCCATTGACTATGTATTAAAACCTTATGACAATCTAGATTTAAAAAAGGCTATTGATAGAGCCAAAGCACAACTACATCCTAATCAAGAACGCCTTAGTATTTTAAAAGAAACTATTGCTGCTCCAGAAGCCAAACCCAATAAAATATCTTTACACACATTAGATAAAATTAGCATTGTAAGCTTAGATAATATTGTACGCTGTGAAGCAGATAGCAACAACACAATTTTTTATTTACAAGACGGGAAAAAAATATTTGTCACAAAAACCTTGAAGTACTTTGCAGATATGCTTACTTCCTATGATTTCTTAAGGGTACATCAAAGTCATTTAGTTAATTTACAATGCATTAGCGCATTTATTAAAACAGATGGTGGTTATTTATTATTAAAGAACAAAGAAACTGTTCCGGTTTCGGTGCGTAAAAAAACAGAAGTAATAGAAATCTTAGATAGCATGCACAGGTAGTAAACAAATTATTAACTAGCGTGTCTTTGGCTTTGGCTCTTTTCTGAAATTCTAAATGATTTTGGCATTCGAGTAGGAATATACTGCTGTGGGTCTTTTTCTATATGCGCAATCTTGCTGAAGGTGACTTCTAACATTTCACCAAGTGTATTGTGAATAAATTGCTGCATTTTATAATTATAAAGTTAAATACGTATAATAAAAAACAAAGGGAGCCTCCTCAAACTCCCCCTGTATAATAAGCAAACTTTCGTTTACTTTGCTTTGACTAACTAATTTGATTAGTTTATTAAACAAATGTACCGCATAAATACCTATCAAAATAGGGGGAAAACCCCCTATTTTTTGTCTAAAAGACACTTAAATTAAAAAAGCGAGATACTTTTTTTGTATCCCGCTCCTATTTTACATGTCGTATGTGTCTTAAAGTTTATAGGTGGCCGCTAGAATTAGATTCCGCCCTGCTGCAGAAATCCCACTACTATAAGATCTATAGCGTTGGTCTGTAATATTTTCTAGTACTGCATTTAACTGCAGTACTTTAGTAAGATTATATTGAACTCCAAAGTTAAGTGTATACCATTTTGGGGCATACGGATTGCCATTTTCATCTTCGGCGTATAGAAACGCATTGTTTTGTTGACTTGGTGCCAAATCTTCAAAAGCAAACTGCCCATTATAAATAGCAAAGGCATCAAACTTTAGTTTTCCTTTTTTATAGACAAGATGTGTATTTCCAAATTGAGGTGCGGCATGACGTATAGGGTCTCTATTTCCATCTTCATCTTCGGCAAAGCCTTTAGTGATATTATATTGAGAGGTGAGCTGAAATGCTTTTGAAAAATTAATTTCTAATCCTGCTTCAAAACCATATACTTCGGCTCTAGAGGCATTTTGTATGGCTTGCACATTGCTTAACTCTCCTTGATATAAAATTTCTGTTTCACCATCGAGTTCAAAATCTCTTCTAACTAAAGCATCTTCTAGGGTGGTATAAAAAGTAGCGACATCCAGCTTAACGACATTCTCAAAATTTAAGGTAACTCCAACTTCCCCATTATACGCATATTCTGGTTTCAGGTCTGGGTTTGGAACGACAACACTTCCTGGCTCGCTATCAAAAACTTTTCCAACATCATCAATATTAGGTGCTCTAAATGCGGTTCCAAAATTAAAGCGCCATCCTAGCGTTTTATTAGGGTTCCATGTAATTCCCGCGGTACCCGTTAATGCTCCAGTATTAATATTGGCTTCTGTAAATGGAAGGTCATATAACGTAGCATCAAATGTAGCATCTACTAGAATATGATTATAACGTAATCCTCCAAGAAATGAAACATTTTTTGCTAAACGTATTTGTCCGCTCACGTAAGCTGCTAAAGACTCCCAAGTAGACCCGTCTGGATATCTTGAAACATCTCTTTGAGATGTTCCTGTAGTAATGTCTGTTTGTTGTCCTTTAGAACCTACTTTGTTAAGTACATACTCAATTCCATAGTTTAATTTTGCTTTTTCGAAGTCTTTCTCAAAGTCCCAAGCAATAGTATAAGCATCTACTTTTTCTTCTGTTTGAAACAAGATGGTATCACCAAAATCTCTATCGTTTCTACTTTCCTTAAAACGTTGATAAGATACTGTAGCAACACTTTCATCGTAGAATAAATTTGAATATGCAGTGTTTCTTATTTGCAAGTTTCCAGAAATCCATTCTTGGGGTCCATAATACCATTCTGCAGAACGAAGGTTCCCATCTTTTCTCCTTATGAGTCTATCATACCTTGGATAATCACTAGTAGTTGTGTAAAAAAGACCTAGGTCAAAATTCCATTTTTCGCTTGGCATGTAACGCACCTTCTGCATCGTATTTATTTGATTGTACGCTGTTGGGCGTTGTACTTGTGGGTCATCATTTTGTACTACCGTATCAACACCATTTATAGTTTCAACATATTCTTGTCGTAAATAATCATCTGGACCATGGCTTCCCATTCGTAAATCATCAAAATCGCTGTAGGTAACACTGGTTAAAAAGGCCCATTCTTTGGCCCCAATGTTAAAATCTATATGGCCTGTTTTCTCTTGATTGGTAGTAGCATACCGTGCTGTTGCATTTCCAGAAAAAGAAAGACCTTCTTCAAAAGAAAATTTTGGTTTTTTGGTGTAGAAATTTATCACACCTCCAACAGCATCACTACCATATATTACAGAGCCGGGGCCTAAAACAACCTCGGTGCGTTCTATGGCAAATGGATCTATTGAGATTATGTTTTGAACATTTCCGCCACGAAAAATAGCGGTATTAAAACGTATCCCATCTACAGCAATAAGTAACCTATTTGTTGAAAAACCTCGTATTAAAGGACTCCCTCCTCCCAACTGACTTTTTTGAACATATACTTGACCGCTACTCAACAATAAATCTGCTGCAGTTTGGGGGTTTCCAAATAGCACATCTTCACTGGTTACAGATACAATTTGCTGTGGAATATCTCTCTTTTTTTGCCCAAACTTTGATATAGATAAAACAACTTCGTCAAGACTACTGGCATCTGTCGCTAAAAATACTTGATTATTAGCTTCTAATACTTGAGATTTTTTGAGCACCAATACCGTATGTGCTATGTGCTGAAATATTATCACCTCATTGTCATTAAAAGATGATATATCTACATATCCATCAAAATCTGAAACACCACTTTTGCTTTTGTCTTCATTATATAAAGCTACTCCCGGAATGGGTGCTTGATTTTCTTCCGATAGTACTTGTATTTTTTGAGCAATTGCTATAGATGAAGTAAAGATAACAGCAAGAATTACTAATAGATATTTCATTAATTGAACAGTTGTTGAAGCACCTCTAATGACTTCGGTTTTTTATAGCCGTGCAAATGTAATTGATAATAGTCCAATACCAAATGAAGCACGTCCATTCTTTGGTTTTTTGTAAGTTTTAAAGAAGAAATCTTATCAAAATTTATGCCGAAGAATTGTTTCAATCCAGTTACGCGAGATCCTGTTTCACAATAGGTAGAAACATCTTCTGTTTCAAAGGTACCTTCTGCAAGGTTAAAATAGGGCAAATGTGATGCTGTCGTGTCGGGATAAAAGCCTAGATACGCAGTGAGTTTTAGTAAAAAAAGAATATGAAAATCAGCAATACTATCGTGATGATCTAACCATTGGAAAGAAGCCTCTAAATATTGATATAGCTGCTCATTGGATTCTTCTTCAAGGATGGTGTTTTTTAGCATTTCTGAAAGAAACATAACCAAAGAAGACTTAATTATATCTGTATGTAATGTTGTGTAAGGGTATTGAACTTTAGCTTCTATAATAGACTCTAGCGTTCCTTTATTTTTATGATTTACTACAATTTCTAGTTGGGTAAGAGCCTGAAAATAAGAAGCCTTTAATTTTCCTCTTTTCGATTTAAGAACGCCGCGTAATAAGTATGTTTTGAGTCCGCTGCTTTTAGTGAAACAGGTTACAATAAGGTCTGCTTCTGCATATTTAATAGAAGAAAAGACAATTGCTTTGGTAGTTTCAACCATTAGCGAACAATCATTATTTTTTTAATCTTTGTTTCGAGGGCATCTTCTGTGGTGATTAATACAAAATACACTCCAGAAGCTACTTTATAATCACCAAAAGCCCTAGTATCCCAAATAACACTACCGCCTTGACTTGTTTCTTGAAACACTAAATTACCTTCAAGGTCTGTGATTTTTACATTGGCATTTACTGTCAAGCCATCTATAGTAACGTTTCCTTGATATTGTGGCCTTACAGGGTTAGGAAACACAAAAACTTCTTCTAAATTATCTCTAGGAGCTGTAGAGGTTCCCTTATAGGAGACCAACCCATTGATCGTTGCAAAAAAGACTTCTCCTGTAAAAGGGTCTATGGCGATATCTTGCACATTATCTGAAGGTAATGGTGAGTTTTCTGATGTAAATCTTAGTAATGTTTCTTGACCATTAGAACTTAGATAAAACACCCCTGAACTTGCTGTTGCTATCCATTTATTATTAGATCCATCTACTTCTATATCTGTAATAGTTTGTTCAAATAATAACTCTTGACCAACCCCTTCGTCATCTTCAAAAATAATGGGATCTGCAGAAACATCTCCTGTATCACTAAAAAATCCACCTGGGTTAAATAAAACACGTAATCCTCTCAATGTCCCAATCCACAACCTGTTTTGATTGTCGAAGGCAAGTGCTCTAATATCCGTAGAGGGTAGCCCTCCTCCAGTATCATCTCCACCAATAGCTCTAAATTGATTATTTGCTGGATTAAAAGCTGCCAATCCTGTTTGAACAGCTCCAAAAAACACAAAACCCTCTCTGCTAATAGCCAACTCACTGTAAGCGAGTTCTTCCCTACCACCAGAAATATTACTTACATCAAAGGATTGAAACTGTCCATTGGGAGTAACACGATTCAAGGCATCATCTGTAAGGGTCTGCAGTACCCACAAATTTCCATCTCTGTCAAAGTCTGATCCATATAAACGAACACCTGCTGGATTACCATTAAAATTAGGGTTTTCTAAAGCTGAGTTATTTTCATTATACAAAACTGTAGGTGCTTTGTCTTCTACTTTTAAAAGGCCACTGAAAAAAGATGAAAAATATACTGTATTTGGATTTTGATCATCTATACTTATATTCACTATATCATTAATAGCGGTGACCCCTAGACTTACAGCTAGTTCAATATGAGAAATATTAGTCCAAGTCCCTTCACTTAGGTTACTTATTCCTTTGCGATCTAGCGGAAAAGGATTAAAAAATACATCAACTGCTCCAAAGCTAACCCACAGTTGA
This sequence comes from Patiriisocius sp., assembly GCA_051275835.1. Lineage (GTDB taxonomy): Bacteria > Bacteroidota > Bacteroidia > Flavobacteriales > Flavobacteriaceae > Patiriisocius. The sequence continues at coordinate 4,468 of JBNMOX010000008.1, read as the reverse complement.
CCCGCCGTAGTATCTAAAGCAAAAGGAGTGTTTAATAAGGGTCCATCTGGTAAAATTTGTGTTGCTTGATTTGTATTATATGGCACCCTTAATAAACCATTAACGGTGGTCCCTAGATAGAAAAAATCATTAAAGCTGTATCCAGATTGGAGGCGATAATTAAAGTCTGTTAAACTAGTAACAGAAGCTCTTAAAATAAACCCTTGCTCATAGGCCTGAATACTGTTTGAAGTAGTAATTGTCAATAATGCATTATTTACTTTAAAATCTCTAATTGGGCTCGTAAATGATGCTAGTTGTTGTAGTGTATTCCCTGAATTTATTCTAAAAACAGTATTATCTGCTCTAGCAATTAATACACGGTTACCTAATGTTTGTGCAGCAATGAAATTTCCAGGTGTTACAAGTTCCCATTCCTGAAAATCTATAATACTGTCGCTATTTAAGATAGCACGACGGATCCCTCCTTCTGAAGAAGAAGCGTAAATATAAGGCAAGAGAATAGTCGTTTGCGTTATATTAATTTGTGTTCCTAAATCTCCAATAAAATAACTATCACTGAACTCCAATCTTTCCAAATCATATACAGAAACACCAAATTGAGCAGAGATATAAATTTTACCTTCAAACTCTGTAAATTGATTAATTCGTTTTTTATTAGGTGGTATGTTTTGTTTATCTCTTATATCTACCACCTTTAAAACTTCATTTTCTTGACCAACATTAACAACTTCTATCAATCCATCTTCATAGCCAATAAGTAAAATATCTGTCTCGCTACTATAATGTATTGTTGTAATAGATTCTCCAGAAAGTCCTTGAACACTTGAGAGTGTTGTGATTTCTTCTGTAGAAAGGTCATATATAAAAATAGCATTGTCTGATCCTACAAAAACACGATCGTCACCTTGAGAAATATCTTTGACAGAAACATAAGAAAAGTGATCTTTCCACAAATTTTCAAAATTTTGTGCCATTGCTAAGGGTGCTAAAAACACCAAAAAAACGAATAAAATGCGGTTCATAAAATCTATTTTCTCTAAGTATCCCAATTAATTTTTAAACGAATTGGTAGTACTATAACCATTGGATACTATAATTATTGTTATTTAAAAAGGTTGCTCTTACGAGCAACCTTTTAATACTATATTAATTTGCACTACATTTATACAACTCCTTGTGCCATCATTGCTTCTGCAACTTTTACAAATCCAGCAATGTTTGCTCCTTTTACGTAATCTACATAACCATCACCATCTTTACCGTATTGTACGCAAGCTGCATGAATGTCAATCATAATGTTATGAAGTTTTTCATCAACTTCTGCTCTTGTCCAGCTAAGGCGTAACGAATTTTGAGACATCTCAAGACCCGATGTTGCTACACCTCCAGCATTAGATGCTTTTCCAGGAGCAAACAATATTTTTGCATCACTAAATACTTCAATCGCTTCTGGTGTAGTTGGCATATTAGCTCCTTCACTTACACAGATACAACCATTGGCAACCAGCATTTTTGCTTCTTCTGTATTCAGCTCATTTTGAGTAGCACAAGGCAAAGCAATATCACATTTGATAGTCCAAGGTCTTTCTCCTGCTGTGTATGAAGCGCTTGGATATTTTTCTACATATTCACTAATACGTCCTCTTTTTACATTTTTAAGCTCCATAATAAAAGCTAATTTCTCTTCGTTAATTCCTTCTGCATCATAAATGAATCCACCAGAATCTGACAACGTAACTACTTTACCACCAAATTCTGTGGCTTTCTCTGTTGCATATTGTGCTACATTACCAGAACCAGAAACAACAACTGTTTTTCCTTTAAAGGTTTCTCCTTTAGTTTCCAGCATGTTTTTTGCAAAATATACATTTCCATATCCTGTAGCTTCTGGTCGTATTAACGATCCTCCGTACTCACGGCCTTTACCCGTTAACACTCCTGTAAATTCATTTCTCAATCTTTTATATTGACCATACATATATCCTATCTCACGACCACCAACGCCAATATCTCCTGCTGGCACATCCGTGTTAGGACCAATATGACGGGATAATTCTGTCATAAAACTTTGACAAAAACGCATTACTTCTCCATCACTTTTCCCTTTTGGATTGAAGTTACTTCCTCCCTTTCCACCACCCATTGGTAATGTTGTTAAGCTATTCTTAAACAATTGTTCAAAACCTAAAAACTTAAGGATACTTAAGTTTACAGATGGATGGAAACGCAATCCACCTTTGTAAGGTCCAATAGCAGAGTTATACTCTACACGGTATCCTTTGTTTACATGAATTTCTCCACTATCATCTGTCCATGGCACACGAAACATAATGGTACGCTCTGGTTCTATCAAGCGTTCCAATAGTTTATGGCCTTGATATCTTTCATTGTTCTCAATAAATGGAATTACCGCTTCGGCAACTTCAGTTACTGCTTGTAAGAATTCTGGTTCGTTTGGGTTTAATTTTTCAACACTTGCAATAAAGTCTTTGATACTTTGCTTCATAGTATGCGCTTTTAATTTTTTTTGTACTAATTCAAGTACTTTAATTGTTGTTTTTAAAGTTGTACTGTTTTCTGAAATGTTATTCTTCTGCTATTTTAGATTAAAAACACCTTATAAAGTGTTTTTAATCTAAAAGGCTGCAAAACACAAAAACTTATATCTGTTACAAGCAAAATTTGCGTTATGGAGAGACAAATATAAGTGATATGACATAATTTTGCGTTTTAAATTCACATAATACCCTAAATATGGGGTTAAAATTTCCTTGTTAAAGATGTTTTTATATATTTGTTATGTCTCAAACTAAACCTATCTACTAATGAATACCAGAATTTTACTATTGGTATTGTGTTTTCTTGCTCTATGCAAGCAAGACATAAGTGCCCAAGCCGGTTTCTCCCATGAGATTGGTTTTATCACGGGTCCTATTGCTTTCTATTCTGATTATGGAATTCGTGGAAATACTGAAACTAATGCTGGAAATACTACTATTGGGTTTGGTATTGTTCACTATTTGAATTTTGCCTACAGATCTGATTGCAACTGTTACACTCGTGATACCTATTTTAATGATCACTTTAAAGTACGTAACGAATTAAACTATCACAAAACACAATTTCAACATTTTGGCCCTTTGGTGGCCCCAGACGAAACTAGTGAAATTTCAGACCAATTGCGGGCTGTAAATGGTAGTACTCGTATTATAGAAATAGGATCTCAATTAGAATATTTCCCGCTAAGCATTAGAGATTTTGCAGCGCATTCTTATAGACTTGCTCCTTTTATTAGCTTTGGAGTGCACTATGTGAGTTTTGATCCAGAATCGAGTTCAACATTAGGTGATTTAGATACGTCTTTGGCCTCTCCAGATAAATATATCAAAGCGTACCAACAAGAAGGAGACTCCACTTGGGCTGTTTTATGGAGTGTGGGTGTTCGTTATAAATTAAATGATTATGCAGACCTTATGCTAGATAGTAGGTGGACCTACTACTTTAGTGACTGGGTAGACGGTTTAAATCCAGGTTTAGAGCAAAATGGTAATACCCCAGTTCCTGAAAACAAAGCGAATGACTGGATGTATTGGTTAAACGTTGGATATATTTATTATTTAGACTAGGATTCTAATTAAGGTACAATATTTAAAAGGGCATTTTTAAAAAAATGCCCTTTTTTTGTTCTTACCACAAAAAGAACCGCCCCACAATCCCGTTAAGGCTGCAAGGCGGTTACTAACCAACCAAAAACATTTTGTATATGTCTTAAAACTTACTAATCTTTTTCATCGATTTTGCAATGTTTCCTTTAGAAGTTCTTAATGTTCCCTCTCCTGCTGTTCTATATTGTATGTTTCCTCTGCCTTTAAATTCATAGGTGGTACCTGAGCTTGAGTGATACAAGACTATGGCACTGTCATTAATAACGCTCAATTCAAAATATTCATTGCCTAGATAATCATAATCTAGTGTTAAATATTTTAGGTATTGTGTTCCAGATACATCATCAACATTATAAACACCTTTGTAATCCCAATAAATGTTATTGAGATCTGCACCATGACCATCTTGTGAACTCAAGAAATTTCCATCACCACCACCTGGTAAAAATGCTAGGAAATTTTCATTATCAAACTCATTGAGGACCCCTTCCTGACTTGTATAGGTTTTCTCCCAAACACGATACTCTTGCAAGAAATAATGAATATTGTCATAAAACAGCGCATTATAATCAAAGGTGTCTCTTTGGTATCCAATTAAAACATATGAAATATTATGTGATACATTATATAACTCAATACGGTTGTTGCTTAGTTGTGCCACTTCAAATCTATTAAAGCCGTCCAAATCATGTGTAATATCCAATACAACATTTCCTGTAGTATAGTATCCTACTTCAAGCCCATAACCATATCCTTGATCTCCAATCCCTACTAAATTATTATTGGCATGAAAGGTCCCA
>JBNMOX010000007.1:0-13081 GCA_051275835.1 Patiriisocius sp. | reverse complement strand
TACCTACAAAAAAATCATACTATCCCATGCGCATTCCCACAAAAAAACAAAAACAAGTATTTATACGGGTATCCTTTATTATGATCATTGCTGTTCATGGCAAAAAATAATATTTAGCTAAAAAAACAAAGGTACTGGCAATTAATTCTAAAGATCTATGTTATAAGAAGCAACGTTTTGAATAGAAACAAAAATTAATAAAACACATTTTTAAAATTTGATTATCTTTCAACTTCCTAAAATAATAGACATGAAAAAGTTAATCTTCCTTTTTACTTTTATAGTAGTTGGTTTTGTTGCAGATGCACAAATTATCTATGAAGAGTTTAAAAGTGATAAACTTGAAGAAACCCGGAAGTTAAAAATACAGCTACCTCGTAATTATGAGACCAATACAGATAAAGTATATCCCGTAGTTATCGTTCTTGATGCAGACTATTTATTTGAACCTGTAGCAGGTAATGTAGACTATTTTAGCTATTGGGAAGACATGCCAGAATCTATTGTTATAGGGGTTATGCAAGGAAATTCACGCTATGATGATTGTAATTATGATGAAGAGAATTACTTGCCGACAGATAAAGGAGCCGATTTTTTTGAGTTTATAGGGCTAGAGCTCCTGCCTTATATAGACACCAACTATCGAACAGCAAAATTTGTTATTGGAATTGGACATGATTTTACTGCCAATTTTTTAAATTTCTACCTGTACAAAGAACCGCCATTATTTAATGGATATATCATCCTAAGTCCAGATCTATCTCCGGATACTGCTATCCGTATGGCTGGAAGAATACCAACAATAACTTCGCAAATATTTTACTATCTAGCCACCGGAACAGATGACATTAAAGGATTAATGGAAGGTACGGAAACATTAAACACGTCCCTAAAAGCCATAGAAAGCAAATCTTTTAGTTATTACTATGATAATTTTGAAGGTGCTACACATTACTCACTAGTAGGGCGTGGAATTCCAAATGCCCTTGAAAAAATATTTTCGGTATACCGTCCTATCAGTAAACAAGAATACAAAGACGTATTATTAAAATTAAAGACCCCTGTTAGTGACTATCTTATCGAAAAATACAAAACCATAGAAGACCTTTTTGGCCTGACCAACCCGGTACGTGTTAATGACTTTATTGCCACAGCTACCGCTGCAGAAAAACTAAAACAGTGGGAATCTTTAAGAGTCATTGGGGAAATGGCAAAGAGACAATATCCAGAAACCGTTTTAGGCCCCTATTATCTCGGACGTTATTATGAAGAAGCAGGAGAACCTAAAAAAGCCATGCGAACCTTTCAAGCTGCTTTCGACAAAGAAGAAGTAGACTTTATCACGGTAGATATTATGCTAGATAAAGCAGATAAGATTAAAGAAGATTTTGGTTATTAGCAAAAAAAAAACCTTTTTTTTGCTAAATATTCCTTGTTCCTAAATAGTAAATTTCAAGATTATCGCTATTTTTATGCTTAGCTATGGCCAAAACAAAAACTACCTTTTTCTGTCAAAATTGCGGTGCTCAATTTGCCAAATGGCAAGGGCAATGTACCTCCTGTAAAGAATGGAATACGATTGCCGAAGAGGTGATACAAAAAGCCGAAAAAGTCACCTGGGATATTTCAGAAAACAAAAAAGCAACATCCAATAGAACCGTAAAACCTCAAAAAATTTCTGACATTTCTAACCATGCAGAGGCTAGAATAGACACCAAAAATGTAGAATTAAATCGGGTATTAGGTGGCGGTTTAGTACCCGGAAGTTTAACGCTGCTTGGCGGTGAACCCGGTATTGGAAAGAGTACCTTAATGTTACAAATTGCCTTGCAACTTCCATGCAAAACATTGTATGTTTCTGGAGAGGAAAGTGCACAACAAATAAAAATGCGTGCCCAACGTATACACCCAAATAGTGAACATTGCTATATTTTAACGGAGACGAAAACACAGCATATTTTTAGGAACATTTCAGAAATGCAACCCGATATTGTGGTGATAGATTCTATACAAACCCTCCATACAGATTATATAGAGAGCAGTGCCGGAAGTATTTCGCAAATACGCGAAACGACTACAGAGCTTATTAAATTTGCCAAAGAAACAGCTACACCTGTGATCTTGATTGGACATATTACCAAAGACGGTAACATTGCCGGACCTAAAATTCTAGAACACATGGTAGATACGGTGCTTCAATTTGAAGGCGACCGTAACCATATTTATAGAATCTTAAGGGCCAACAAAAATCGTTTTGGAAGCACCAACGAAATAGGCATCTACGAAATGCAAGGCAGTGGATTGAGAGAAGTCTCCAATCCTTCTGAGATATTGCTCTCCAAAAATGAAGAAGAATTAAGCGGAACCGCTATTGCTTCTACACTAGAAGGCATGCGACCTTTACTCATTGAAATACAAGCATTGGTTTCAACCGCAGTATATGGTACACCTCAACGCTCTGCGACAGGGTATAATGCCAAACGTCTCAATATGATTTTGGCCGTACTAGAAAAACGGGCCGGTTTTAAATTGGGTGCCAAAGATGTGTTTTTAAATATTACAGGGGGTATTTCTGTAGACGACCCTGCCATAGATTTGGCGGTGGTAGCTGCTGTACTGTCTAGCAATGTAGACATTACCATTGATAAGCGCATGTGTTTTGCAGCCGAAATTGGATTAGCTGGAGAAGTACGCCCTGTAAACCGAGTAGAGCAACGAATTTTGGAGGCAGAGAAATTAGGTTTTGAAAGCATTATCATTTCCAAATACTGTAAACTTCCCAAAGAAAAGTACGGCATACAAATCATTAAATTAGGAAAAGTACACGATGTTGTAAAGCATTTATTTGGCTAGCGAGATTATACTATAGGCTTTTAATAAATATAATCCAAAGACACTATTGTAACAAATATTTCTTTCAACGACGTATAAAGTATATGAACATGAACGAGACTTCCCAAATACTAAATACTTTATTATCACAAACCGATAAAAAATCTGAAAAAAAGGTTTACAACTGTTTTATCCAAACCCTCACTGCTTTGGAACATAAAGATTTAACAGAAAACCAGTTGCAATCAATACGTTTAAAACTCACGGCATTAGATTTAAAAGCAAGCACCGAAAACAAAAAGAAATACTACACGAAAAAGCTTTCTGTATTTAAAGCATTTCTAAAAGAGGAATTCTCTTTCACCTCAGAGAAATACTATACTGAAATTTGGATGGTTTATGGGATGACCTTTGGAACTGGGTTGGGCATATCAATAGGCTCCGCGTTTAATGCTGGTACTGGAACAAGTATTGGATTATCTATAGGAATAGGTCTAGGAATGGCCATTGGAATCATGCTTGGAGCAAGAAAAGACGCTAAAGCTAAAGTGCAAGGAAGGGTCATCTAAAAAAGAAACGCGTTCCAATCTCCGGACTTGTTCAAAACTTTCAATACATAAACCCCATAACATCAAGGTGCCGGATTAGGTATAGAAATATGTACCGCTTCAATTTCTTTTAAAATTTCAGCAGACAATGCTATATCAATACTTCCTATGTTTTCTGACAATTGCGCCATAGAAGTAGCCCCAATAATATTTGAGCTTACAAAAGGCCTATCATTTACAAAAGACAAAGCCATTTGAGATAAACTCAATCCATGTTTTTGAGCAATATCATGATATGCTTGGGTTGCCCTCATAGAACCTTCACTATGATATCTTGAATAATTAGGAAATAAGGTTACTCTTGCACCTTTTGGTTTTTCCCCATTTAAATACTTACCAGACAGTACTCCAAAAGCCAAAGGAGAATAGGGTAAATAGCCTATATTTTCCCTTTGTATTACTTCCGTTAAAGCTACCTCATCTCTGCGTTGTAATAAATTATAAGCATTCTGGATAGAGACCATTTTACGCTTTCCTTTTCTATACTCTTCCATATAGCGCATCACTCCAAAAGGTGTCTCGTTACTCAAACCAATATGACGCACTTTCCCTTCATTAACATAGGTTTCTAAACGATTTAAAATTTCGCCTATATTATCTTCCCATTGTGCATTGGCACCATAATTATAATCCCGCACACCAAAGACATTTACAGCTCTTTCCGGCCAGTGTAATTGGTATAGATCTAAATAATCTGTTTGTAAGCGCGCTAAACTTTTGTGCAAGGCATCATCTAGTGAGGCCCTACTAAAATCAAGGTTTTCACGCATACAATTAAAAATACCACGGCCACTTCCTGTTATTTTTGAAGCTAACACCACGGTGTCACGTTTGCCATTTTTGGCAAACCAACTGCCAATATATTGTTCTGTGAGTCCCTGGGTTTCTGGTTTAAATGGTACCGCATACATCTCTGCTGTATCAAAGAAATTTACACCCTTTTCAAGGGCATAATCCATTTGTTCATGGGCTTCAGCTTCTGTATTTTGGCGACCAAAGGTCATAGTCCCTAAACAAATTTTACTTACTTCGATATTTGTGTTAGGAAGGATATTGTATTTCATAAATACGTGCTGCTAAGGCAGAAAATAATTTAATTAGTAAAAATGCAAAGTTACAAAAAAGACCTTTCAGATGGAGACAAATGAAAGGTCATGGATTCAATAAAACACTCTTTTATTATGATTACATTTCATTCAATAATTTGTTGATTTCATCCAATTTAGGCGTTAACACCACTTCGATACGTCTATTTTTTGCACGACCCTCTTTACTTGTATTACTGGCAACAGGAGCATATTCTCCTCTTCCTGCTGCTGTTAGGTTTTCTTTTGAAATGCCAGTATTTTCGGTTAAAATAGTAACAATCGCAGTAGATCTCTTGGTAGACAAATCCCAGTTATTTTTAATATTACCATTTCCTCCAAAAGGCACATTATCTGTATGTCCTTCAATAAGCACCGCAATTTCTTTATTGTCTGCCAACACAGTTCCTAAAGCCTCTACTGCTTCTCTACCACGACTGTTTACAGACCAACTTCCGCTCTCAAATAAGAGTTTGTTTTCCATAGACACATATACTTTTCCATCACGTTGCTCTATTGTAAGTCCATTCCCTTCAAAGTTGGTGAGCGCTTTTGAAATTGCGTCTTTTAAAGCGCGCATTCTAGCATCCTTTGCTGCTATAATAGCTTCTAATTCTACTACCCGCTGGGCACTTGCCTCCAATGCGCTTTGTGCTTTTTGGATGTTTTTTTCTTTTTCTAAAAGCACTTGCTCTTTGGCATTAAGCTCTCGTTCTTTGGCATCTAACTGTGCCAATAATGCGCGATTTCGCTCTAGTATTTCTTGCAGGTTTTCATCGCTATTCGCCACCAATGCGTCATAACTTTCTTTTAATCTATCATAACTGTTTTGTGTTGCCGCAAGTTCCATTTCGGCTCTAGTTTTTTCTGTTGTAAGCTTTTCAATTTGGCTATTGAGTCTTTCTAGACCAACAGTCCCATTGCTTGTGTCTAGGCCATCAAGTTGCGAAAGTAACGCAGCATTTTCTATAGCTAAGGCTTCATTTTTTGATTGCTCATCTTCAAAAATAGCTTTGGAGACACAGCTAGTCGTTAGGATAGCAACTGGTATAGCTAAAAGTAGGTTTCTTGTATTCATGGACGTATTTAATTAAAATTATCTATTTAAAATTTCAGCTCTACCATATGTGGACAATGATCACTATGTATTGCTGCTGGTAATATAACGGCACGTTTAATATTTTCTTGTAAGGGCTGTGAAACCATATTATAATCAATCCGCCATCCCTTATTATTGGCTCTTGAATTAGCACGGTAACTCCACCAGGTATAATGGTCCGGTTCTTTGTTTAAGTATCTAAAACTATCTATAAAACCACTGTCCATAAAATCACCAATCCATTTGCGTTCTACAGGTAAAAACCCACTGCTGTTTTTATTTGAAACTGGATTATGAATATCGATAGCTTCATGGCAAATGTTATAATCACCACAAATAACAAGGTTAGGGTGTTCTTTTTTCAAGGTGTCTATATAGCCTTGAAAAAGTGCCATGTATTCTAATTTGTGTTCCAAACGAGCAATATTGGTGCCACTAGGCAAGTATAAACTCATCACACTACAGTCTTTAAAATCTACTCTAATATTTCGACCCTCAAAATCCATAGATTCAATACCAGTACCATACTCGACATGCTTTGGTTCTTGTTTACAAAAAATAGCGACGCCACTATAGCCTTTTTTCTGAGCACTAAACCAATAATGATATGGATAGCCTGCTGCTTCAATCTCGGAAACTTCTACTTGTTCTCTATTGGCTTTTGTTTCCTGTATACATACTACATCTGCATCTGTGGTTTGCAACCATCCTAGCATATCTTTGCGCATAGCAGCGCGAATTCCGTTTACGTTGTAACTGAGTATTTTCATGCTACTAAATTAAATAAGATTGTATTTTTACCGATGCCTATCTTTGAAAGGTTTTCACAAAACAATCAACAAATTCAAAAAACCAACGTTTATAGGATATCGTATCTTATTTTGACCTTTGACAAAGGCGCTCCTTGTATGAAGCAGTTATTATTTTTCGCAACACTTTTCATAGCTACCATAGGCTATGCGCAAGAAGGTGCTTCAAAATATCGCAGCAAAACGGTAGCCATAAGAGACAGTATTTTTATTGACAGTGTAGCGCTTAATCCTGCAAAATTTATTCTTACAGATACCCGCGGAAAAAAAATAGATAGTACATTATATCGCATGGACTATGCAAAAGCAATTTTGTTCCCTTCGGAAATGCTAACATCTGAAAATGACTCCTTGCGTATTGATTATTTGGTCTTTCCCGATTTTTTAACCAAAGAATATTTCCAGTTTGACGAAGCTATTATTGTAGAAAGGTCTGGAGCCATAGAAAAACTATATACTTTAGATCAAAGCAGCAAAGACAAGACCTTTACTCCTTTTGATGGCCTCAATACTGCTGGTAGCATTTCTAGAGGTATTACGGTAGGTAACAATCAAAACGCTGTGGTAGATTCTCAATTAGACCTACAAATTACAGGAAAACTAAATGATAAAATATCCATTCGTGCCTCTATACAAGATGCTAATATTCCCAATCAGCAAGGTGGATATTCTCAAAACTTAGACGAATTTGATGAAATCTTCATAGAGCTCTTCAGTGATAATTGGAATATACGAGCGGGAGATGTAGACCTACAAAACCAAGACAGTTATTTTGGGCGTTTTACAAAAAAAGTACAGGGTATTTCTTTGGGTGGAACCGTGAACCATGACAGCGGTGCCAAAACATCTGCTTTTGCATCTGGTGCATTGGTACGCGGAGTTTTTAGCAGCAGTAATTTTGTGGGACAGGAAGGAAACCAAGGTCCCTACAAACTGGTAGGACCCAATGGCGAATTATTTGTACTTATTGTGTCTGGAAGTGAGAATGTGTATGTAAATGGTATTTTATTAGTCCGAGGTGAAAACGAAGATTACCTTATTGATTACAATGCGGGGGAAATTAAATTTAACCCCACCTACCCTATTACAGCCAACATGCGTATTCGTGTAGAATATCAGTTTACAGAAAACAACTACACTCGCTTTATTGGCTATGGAGGTGGAGATTATACCTCAGACACCTTTGATATTGGTGCCTATGTATATTCTGAAAATGATGCCAAAAATCAACCTTTACAACAGTCGCTCTCTGAAGATCAGGTGGATATACTACAAGCTGCCGGAGATAACATGAATGCTATGATAGCGCCCTCTGCCGTTCCAGATACTTTTGGAGAAGGAAAGTTTTTATACAAAAAAGAACTCTTCATAAATGGTGTAGAAATTTTTGTATTTTCAAACAATCCAGAAGATGAACTTTTTAATGTGCGTTTTAGCCTAGTAGGAGATAACCGAGGTAATTACATACTATCCCAAACCTCTGCCATTAACCGTATTTTTGAATATATATCCCCCATCAATGGACTGCCTCAAGGAAATTATGTCCCATTTGTGCGCCTTGTTGCCCCTACAAAACTACAAGTTGGAGGTGTTAAAGGAAGCTACCATCCTGGAGAAAAAACCAATGTTAATTTTGAACTTGCTGGAAGTAAAAATGATCTCAATTTGTTTTCAGACATAGACAATGGAGATAATGATGGTTATGCAGCACACCTTGACATCCAACAAAATATCATTACAAGACCAGACAGTTTAATCATTGCCGCGGTAGGGTCTTTTGATTTTATCAACCAAAATTTTAGAAGCATTGAACGCTTGTACAATGTAGAATTTAATCGTGATTGGAATTTGGTAAATCCCTTAGGAGATCAACGCTTTTTTACTGCAGGCGCAAATCTAGTTTCAAATACATACGGAACTGCACGCTATAATTTTCAACAGCTTCATTTTTCTGAAAATTACGATGGTATACGACATGAGCTCGCTGCCAACACCAGACTTGAAAACACTACGATCATTGCTAACGGTAGCTATCTTGATAGTGAGAGTGAAACATTAGATACTCAGTTTTTTAGAGGAAATGCAAATGCTTCCTATGCTTTAACCAAAGGATGGGTAGGAGCTAAAGTTGGTTTTGAGAACAATAGTGTACGTACGATTGAACTAGATACCTTAACCCCTTTGAGTATAAAATATAATGCCTATGAAGTATATGCAGGTATTGGAGACAGCAGCAAGATATTTGTACAAACTGGGTATCAATATCGCACAAACGATAGCCTACAAGATGGACAGGTTCAACGGGTAAATAAAAGTAATACTTTGTATGCGAATTCCAAACTACTCAATTCTACAACCGCACAATTATCACTCTTTGCTAATTACAGAATTTTAGAAACCGTAGGCGTTGAGGAAACAGAAAAATCATTGAATGCGCGTATACTTTATAATCAAACACTTTTTAATGGGATGGTACGGCTTAATACAACCTTGTCTTCCAACAATGGAGTGATACCGCAGCAAGACTTCACCTACGTAGAGGTAGATCAAGGAGAAGGTATTTACACCTGGAATGATTATAATGAAAATGGTATTCAGGAATTAGAAGAATTTGAAATTGCGCAGTTTCAAGATGAGGCTAATTTTTTGCGGATTTTATTACCTAATCAACGTTTCATAAAAATAAGAGAAAATAAATTTGGGCAGACACTTACGCTTAATCCACAACAATGGTCTGGTAAAAGTGGGTTTTTAAAAATACTCTCTCGCTTTTACAACACAACCTCATATATTATTGATAGAAAAGTACGCAGAGCCAATGAAGATTTTAATATCAACCCCTTTAAAGATGGTGGTGAAAATCAATTAGGCTTAATCTTAAACTTTAGAAATGCCTTGTTTTTTAATAGAGGTAAACAATTCTTTACCACAAGCTACACGTATCTTACTGCTGAGACAGATAATTTGCAGTCATTGGGCTTACAGTCTAGCAATCTAAAAGGTCATCAACTTAATTTTATCCATAAATTTTGGGAAACTTGGTTGCTTTCTACCAAAGGAATTAGAGGTAGTAATGAAAGTATCTCAGAAAACTTTGAGGATAGAAACTTCAACTTAGAAACCTACGAAATCAACCCAAAAATATCGTATCTACTGAATAGTCAAACTCGCTTTGATGTGTTTTATAATTTAATTAATAAAGAAAATACCATCAATGGTCTAGAAATGCTTGACCAACAGAAACTAGGAGTCTCTTTTGCTTATGCCAATGCGGAAAAAATTTCAATCAATGGAGAATTTACCTTTATTGACAATACGTTTGAAGGGAATGCCTTTTCTCCAGTAGCCTATCAAATGTTAGAGGGCTTACAACCAGGAGTTAATTATACCTGGCGTTTGCTATTTCAGAAACGTATTACCAAGTATTTGGATGCCAATCTCACCTACAATGGTAGAAAAAGCGAAACGAGTAATACGGTGCATACAGGAAGCATTCAGTTAAGAGCATTCTTCTAATACACGTAACATCTAAAACTAGGCATCGTATTCGTTTCAGTAATAGTGTTATTTCCTTAAGATAACATCGTAGCGATGGCATTGCTTCAATTTTATAATCAAAGGGGTTTCAGTACTACCATTTTGGCATAAAAAAAGAGGCCCCATTACTGGTGACCTCTTCTTCAAGTTTAAGAATATACGTTTTATTATCTAACGATAATACGTTGTACTTTGTTTAAGTCTTTATCACCAATTCTTACAAAATAAACACCAGCTGCTACATAAGACATGTTAATTGTCTTAGTGTATCCAGAACCGTTGTTCTCTAATGTATAAAATGCAAGGTTTTGACCTAAGGTATTGTATACGTGTACATTTAAATTATCAGTATATGTTGTAGTATTAAACTGTAAGTCAAACATTTTGTTATCGGTAGATGTAATTATAAATGCAGCTTCAGAGAATGTTGCATCATCCACGCCTAATACACCTGTTACGTTTGCAGTAAAATCGTTCGTACGACCATATTGAAGATCACTACAAGGGTCTGAAACATCTCCAGTACCATTATTTTCATCTCCACCACGAACTCTCATTGTATGCATACCGGTTGTTGTAGTTGAAATAGAACTAAAGTCTACGACAAAACTTGTATCACTATCAGCTGCACCAGTTGTACCATCTGCAATCATTTCATTGGCCTCAAAGACATCATTATCATTGAAATCAATCCAAATATTAAAATTAGAATTTCCAAATCCAGTTTGAACAACACCATTAAATGGGTTATCATTTAAAACAAAGTTAAATACAGTATCGGTATCATCACTATATCCTGCTGGGTCTGTTCCACATTCTGGATTAACATTTTGATCTGCTAATTCAAGAACTGTTACACCGTCATTAAAATCTTCACATCCAGAAGTTGGTTGACAAACAGAAGCAGACTCAATAGTTACTGTAACTGTATCGTTAGTTGCGTCTCCATCACCTGCTAAGTTAGTTCCTGCAATAACTATATAATCTCCTGCAACAGAAAAGTCTTCTGTATCAGTAAACGTGAAAGTATCTGTTTCGCCTTGTGCTAAATCTCCAGTATATGTTGCTGTAACATCTGGACCACCATTAATATTGTAAAACACAGGGATAGATGTTTGGTTAGCAACTCCGAAGTTTTCGATAGTAATAGTAATTTGTTCTGTATTTCCTAACTGTCCTGATACTGGTGCTGTAATTGCTATTGCTCCTGTGTCATCATCATTAAGACTTGTTACATCTTTACAGAATTGATCGTTATCTGGAATTTCATCTCCTGTAATATTTGTAGCAGCACAAACAGTATAGGTAGTCCCCTCTACACTCAAATTTGCTGTAGCGGTAAACGTGTACTCTATGTTTGATGCTGGTGGAATTGGACCTGCAACAACTTCGTTAATAGCTGGACCTCCATCTATTGTGAAGCTTACTGGCACATTTGTTTGAATATCAGTACCAAAATTACGAACCGTAACTGTAACACTTTCTGTCATGCCTAAATCACCATCTTCTGGTTGTGAAATAGCAATAATTCCCGTATCAACAGCAGCGTCTGGTGCTATTTTAAATACAGCAACATGGTTTGTAAATCTATACTCAGTGATAAACCAAAATTCATCATCGTTATTTGGGTCTACATCTAATTTTGCATAATCACCAAATCTATTTCCATTGATGTTATTTGTACTAGCGCCAAAAATAGTTTCTGCAATCGTCATTACACCTGGAGCATCTGTAGAGAAGCGTCCAGTATAGGCTGCAGACACTCTATTCCCTGTTGGGTTTGGAGTTGTAGGTCCAGCCATGGTTGTATATCCCATTCCAATATTCCCTTGGTTATCCATAGCCATACTTCCCATCCATGCGTGTCTTCCGTCTGGTGCTGTATAAGTTCCTTCTTGTTCTATACTCCATGGGCCTCCATCTGTAGTTTGTCTGAATTCGTACCAACGAATACCAGCTCTTTCTACTGAATTACTAGCCTCTACATCAACTACAAAGTTAAAAATAGCTGAGTTGTATGTTGGAAATTTTCTAAACTGTGCTTGGTTCATAATAGTTGATTGCAATGCATCAATATCAGATCCTCCACCTGGCTGTTCTAAATTTGCAAAACTACCACCATCAAATACATTGATAAATGGTTCGATATTAGTAAATACTTCTGGATCAGAAACTGTTGAATTACCAGGTGTATCAAAATCTACATTTACGGTCCAAATATTTACAGCATCTTCTGAGACACCACCAAAACCATCATCTCTCATAAATATTAATGGGGCACCTCCTGTTGCAGGATGCACATCATTAGTAATATTTAAAACTTGTGCACTTGTAAAACCTTGTCCTTGAACTCCTGCAATAGTAAACCCTTGAATTCCTGCAGTAGGATCTCCAGCCAGTACTGCATCTCTATCAAGCGCCCATACATCTCTAGCTCCATTATCTGTAATATAATATCCATCTCTCCAAACAGAAAGCTTGTTATAGTCATTTACTTGCGGTAGTGAATATACATCCCACGTTGAAGTAACTGGGTTTGAATCACTAGAAACAGCAACTAAAACACCATTTCCTAAATATGTGATTACCCATCTTTCTGCAAGGTTATCATATGATGCAGTTAAATCACAACAACCACCAGAGTTAAAAATAGCAGAAGGATTTGTTGGTCCTTGTACAATGTTTCCATCTTTGTCATAAATCATAAATCCAGTGTTGTACACAACAAAAGCATGATCTGGACCAATTGCAATTGCAGGATCTGAAGGAGAGCCTACATTGTTTCCAACGACAAAATCAAATAAAGCATCTCTTGTAGGAATCTGACCTGCAAGTGGATGCGGGTTTTCAGAAAAATAGTCATTCGTTCTTTGGGGATCTTTTTCCGGAATTACATTAACCTTAGCAGACCTACCATCTTGTGGTGGTTTTGAGCTAAATACTGGTTGTTCTAAGTTTGATCTAGACGCTAACGAAGGCATTGTGAATTTTTGAGAAGATTCACCAACATAGGTAAGGCCAGTTTCTTGATTGTCTTGTGCCTGAGCTACAAAAAAAGCAGCAAAGAAAAACAAGATTAAAGTCATTTTAGTTTTCATATTGTTAAATTAG
>JBNMOX010000006.1:0-13424 GCA_051275835.1 Patiriisocius sp. | reverse complement strand
ATGCTGAAATATCATATTCAGACATCTGGACGTTCCTTACATGCACAGGAAATTGACTTTAATGATATTCGAACTTCACTTCAAGCGCTTTACGCTATCTATGATAACTGTAATTCCTTACACACAAATGCCTATGATGAAGCTATTACAACCCCTACAGAGGAGAGTGTGCGTAGAGCTATGGCGATACAGTTAATTATCAATAAAGAATTAGGATTGGCTAAGAATGAAAATCCAATTCAAGGCTCTTTTATTATTGAAGAACTTACAGACTTGGTAGAAGAAGCCGTATTGTTAGAATTTGATAGTATTACAGAAAGAGGTGGTGTGCTAGGTGCTATGGAAACCATGTACCAACGTAGTAAGATCCAAGAAGAGAGTTTGTACTATGAAACCTTAAAACACACAGGAGAGTTTCCGATTATTGGAGTAAACACCTTCTTGAGTAGTAAAGGATCACCAACAGTACAGCCTGCTGAGGTTATTAGAGCTACCGAAAAAGAAAAACAATATCAAATAGAAACACTTAATAATTTGCATACAGCCTTTGGTGATAAAGCAGATGAGAGTATCAAAAAAGTGCAACACGCAGCTATTAATAATGAGAATATGTTTGAGCAACTCATGGAAGCAACCAAGGTGTGTTCTCTAGGCCAGATAACAGCAAAATTATTTGATGTGGGCGGACAGTATAGAAGAAATATGTAAACAGAGAACCAATTTTAAAAAAAAATTGTGTGATTTGTTTATCCAGAGTGCGTCTCGGAATTTTTACAAACATTTTAAACCCGATATGTATATCATATCGGGTTTGTTTTTTTTAATACCTTTAGCAAAAACAATCCTTTGTTAGCAATCATAGAATATACCGTTACTGCCATTGTCTGTCTTATTAGTGCAGTGGTCATACAGCGCATTTTTGTAAAGGAACAAGAGAAGGGAATTGGCACAGCCTCTGCGCAAGGTATTAAGTGGTTTGGCTTTGCTATTTTTGCTTGGGGTATAGGTGCTGTTGGTAATTTAATTGGTACCGAAGTTTTCGGAAGCTCCCATAAAATTACAGTGTATTGGGGCGTCTTTATTTCCTTAGCTAATTCCTTATTCATCTTATTGTCATTACCCTCTATTGAGCATTCAAAAAGCAGAGGATTGGGTGTTAGGTTGGTAGAGCGATTCTCAACTAAAGAATTTATTACACTATACTGTGGTGTACTAGGGATGATTGTCTTTGTGTTTTTTGCAACCTCTTTTACAAATACAGATTTGAGCTCAAATTTTACCTGGCTCATCGATATTCCTATTTCTATTTTTGTAGCTATTTCATTATTATTTGAATTGAACAAAGCTTTTTCAGCAAGACAGATGAAGTTTATGTACCTCCCAACTTGTTCATTGTTTGTTTTAATTGTCATTGCAGTATCACATAGAATCATTCCGCAAGATCAAGTGGTGAATATAATAGATCAAGAATTTTGGTCTTTAGTGGGTGGTATCACAGCTATTTCTTTTAAATTTTTATTTATTTTGCTTTTTTCAATTTTACTGTATAGTTGGAAATTTTTATCCGAAAAAGAACTTCAACAATCCTTAGCACAAACCCTTTCTTCTGAAAATGTAAAACTCAAACATGAGCTTAGACAATTAACGATTGCAAATGAGAGTCATTTAGACACCATTAAAAATATCAAAACCGAGATGAATGTATTGGTTGTTGCTTCGAAAATTGAATTATCAGACCGTCAAAAAGAGGTCTTAGCAAATTTGGCATTTTTTGGAAGCAAGAGATCATATCCTGAATTGGCACAAGAAATGCACATTAGTTTAGATGGTTTGCAAACTCATATTCATCAAATAAAGAAAATCCTCAACATAAGCGGAGTAGGCGGTAAGGAGCAATTAATTGCCTTCGCAAAGCAAAATAATTTACTTCAATACGCCTCTGTTTCCAAACCTTCATAAGCATATGGTTAACCATATGGGATACTATTTTGAATAGTGCGTAACCTTTTGTGGTAACTACTTTTGGTGAAACTTGCCAGAAAAAGCAACACATGACTTTTCTCCTACAGACTACCTCTATTGATGAAAAAATAAATGAACAATTTAGTGCAGCCACCAGTTGGTTTACCGATGCTATATTTGCCGAAATTCCAATTTCAGATACGATAGGAGTTCCTTGGGTATTAATCGTACTCATTTTTGGAGCAGGGTATTTTACCTTGTATTTTAAAGGTATTAATGTACGCGGATTTTTGACGGCCATTAAAGTAGTACGGGGTCATTATGATGATTTGGAAGAAGATGGCCAGGTAGTACCTTCTTCTTCGGTGTCAACCATTCATGGTGATAACCCAGATACTATTCGGGTAGAAGGAGAAGGTGAAGTCAGTCATTTTCAAGCTTTAACAGCTGCCGTATCGGCAACGGTGGGCTTAGGAAATATTGCTGGAGTAGCTATTGCTTTATCTATTGGAGGAGCAGGCGCTACATTTTGGATGATTCTCATTGGTTTTTTAGGAATGGCATCCAAATTTGTGGAATGTACTTTAGGCGTAAAATATAGAGAAGTTAATGAAGATGGTATTGTCTATGGAGGTCCCATGTATTATTTAAAAAAGGGGCTGAATGAATTGGGAATCCCCAAGCTAGGTAAGGTACTTGCCGTGTTATTTGCTATTATGTGCATTGGTGGTTCTTTTGGAGGTGGTAATATGTTTCAGGTTAATCAAGCCTATAAATTGTTTGAATATGTAACAGGAGCAGAGCAAAGTTTTATTCACGGACAGGGATGGATTTTTGGATTGGTCATGGCTGTTTTAGTAGGCGTTGTAATTATTGGAGGTATTAAAAAGATTGCTAATGTAACCGATAAAATAGTTCCTTTTATGGTCGTTGTTTACCTCTTAGCGGTGCTTACTATTTTGGGACTTAATTTTTCTAAAATCCCCAGTGCATTTCTAGCTATTTGGGAAGGTGCATTTAGTCCGCAAGGTGTAACGGGTGGTTTTATTGGAGTGTTAATTCAAGGATTTAAAAGAGCGGCTTTTAGTAATGAAGCTGGTATAGGAAGTTCTTCCATTGCTCATAGTGCTGTGAAAACCAAATATCCAGCCAGTGAAGGGCTCGTGGCTTTGTTAGAGCCTTTTATTGATACAGTAGTTATTTGTACTATGACCGCATTGGTGCTAATCATTACGGGTCAAATTGTGCCAGGAACCATTTTAAACGATGAAGAAGGGGTGCTTCTTACTGCGGCTGCCTTAGAAAGTGGTGTGTCTTGGTTTCCTTATTTGCTGTCTGTTGCCGTTATTTTATTCGCTTTTTCATCCATGATTTCTTGGTCATATTATGGCTATCAAGCCTGGAGTTACTTGTTTGGGCGCGGTAAAAAACATGAATATGCATATAAACTCATTTTTTGTATGTTCACTGTATTGGGTGCTGCTATTACCTTGGGCTCGGTAACACTATTTAGTGATGCTATGATTTTTGCGATGCTCGTGCCTAATATGATAGGCTTGTTTTTATTGAGGAAAAAAGTAAAAGAAGAGTTGGCGTATTATTTGAAATTAATTAAGAAATAAGCATACTATTTTTAATTTCTGAAACATCTAGTGCTTCATACTATAGTGTGAGCATCCAATGATGCTGTAGTTTTCTAAACTTTTTAAGTTCTTTTCTAAGAATGGGTAAAAAATCTTTCCCATTACTATGCGTTTTTTCTAGACGCTCACAATTACGATATAACAAATTAGCAAGTCTATCTACACTAGCTATATACTTGTGTTTGTCCTCTTGAAATGTTTGTTGTTCTGCTTTTAAGATCTCTGGAGCCAGCGATATAGATTGTTGCACCATATCTCCTGTTACATATAAGGAAGGGTCTTCATGATCATGTGGGTCTCGTATTGTAATATCATCAACAAGGTAGGAAGCAATCGTTCTAGAAAGGGTAAATATGTCTAGCGCCTTATTATAAATAGGCGACCTAGGGAATGTGCGTAAACCAATGGTTTTCATTGTAATATGTTATTTTCTTTTCAAGCAAGTCAAAAGTACTAAGACATCTTGGTAATTATATATCGATTTTAAAGTAAAATCGTATATTTGGTTTAATTATTAAATTAATTATCAATTAAACTTTAAAATAAACATGGATGCCTTAAATTGGAATATTTTAAAATTATTACAACAGAATGCTAGAATTTCTAATGCCGCTATTGGCCGGAATGTTGGAATAAGCTCTCCAGCGGTGGGTGAGCGAATTAAAAAAATGGAAGATGCTGGGATTATTCTAGGCTATAAAACGATGGTCTCTCCTTTTGCAGCTGAATACCAGCTTAAAGCTATTATTACTTTGCGCGCTTTTATGGGGAAACTAAAACCTTTTTTAACCAAAGTAAAAACCTATGATGAGGTAATTAATTGCTACCGTATTACCGGAAATGAAAATTTTGTTATGGAGGTAGTCTTAAAAAACCAAAAACATCTGGAAGCATTTATAGATCAGCTCATTGTATTTGGTGAGAGCAAAACACAAATTGTATTATCGCATGTGGTCGCGCATAATGCAATAAAACCCTTGAAGTAATTTACTCAATAATGAGATGTGGCACCTTGTTTAGATTCCAATCAATAACAAGGCCGCCTGCTAGAGATTGGGCTATTTCTTTACCGTATAGATATTCACACAAATACAAGGCTGCTTCAAAACTCTTGGCACCTCCAGCGGAGGTAATGTATTTTCCATCATGTACAAATAAAACCTCTTTTTTTATATCCAAAGCAGGAAACATTTTGCGCATGGCATCAATATCACTTGGAAATGTCGTAGAAACTGTATGGTCTAATACTCCAGCTTTTGCTAATACAAAAGCGCCATCACAGTGTGACGTTATAAATTGTGCTTCTGTATCTACTTTTCTAACAAAATTTAACATAGCAGTATCTTCCAAATCTGTGTCTAGATGATGCTCTGCGCTAGGGATTACTAGGATGTCAATGGAAGGAAGATTGTCTTTCAAGTAATTATAATCTGGCAAAATGCGCATGCCTTCAAATGTTCTAATAGGGCTATCTGTATTGGCAACCGTAAAAACATTCATGGCCTTAATGTTTTCTCTAAAAATCGTATGCTGAAATATATCAAAGGGAGCTGTTAATTCTGTATTGAAGGTACCGTCCATGATTAGAAATGCCACATTATATCTGTTTGGCTCTAGCTTCGGGACTGTTTTTTTTGCAACGACTTCCTCTATTTGGGGAGATATGGTTGTTTTTTTTGATTCTTTTTGTTGGCAAGCCATACCTAATAAACAAATAGCGCCATAAAGTAGGTATTTCATATTTCCGAAGTATTTACTATTAATAGGACGTAAATGTAGGTGATTTTTTCATCAAGTAATATAACCAATAGGTCAAGGCAGAGACAAAAATGATGATGATTGTCATGACATACCAAGTAAGCTCAAAACCAAATTGATCTACCAAGTTCATACCGTCACTATGCCCAAAAATATGTGATATTGAAAAAATTATGCTAAAGAGCGCCATATAAATTCTCTTGCGACCTTTTGGAGCCATTTTACAGAAAAAGGAGAAGCTATCATTTCACCTAGGGTCATTAAGATCATTCCAACAATTAAAATACCGGTCCAATCTGTTAGATTCACCACCAAAAAGCTGAGTCCTAAAAAATACCACCCCAAAAAATAGCCATTTTTTTTTGATTTGTATTTTTTCTAGAAAGGCAACAAGGGGCATTTCAAAAACTACAATATTAGCTCCATTAACAAACATGAGCCATCCTATTGAATCTGTACTTAAAAAATGTTCTTTTTGCCAATACAAAGGCATCACACTAAAGTAGTTTGCAAACGTAATGCTGCTCAATACCATACTAACAAAAAAGAGGATATAATATGGGTTTATATACGGATAGATCCCTTCTTTTTGTTCGATGATTTCCTCTTGTTTTTTGCTTATTTTGTTTGGTTTTAGCAAAACAAACAAACCAAAAGCTGCAATGACACAACTTATGCCCTCAATCCAGAATAAAGCATTCTAAGTTATATGTGCTATACTGAGTCCTCCTAGGAGCGGACCAATAGAAAAGCCTAAGTTAATAGCAAGTCTAAGTAAGGCAATGCTTTGGGTGGTGTTTTCTGGTTTGCTATATGTGTCACTTGCCACAAAGATGACAGGACGATAGGAGTCTGCTACAAAAATGAGTGCAAAAATACCGCCGCAGAAACCATAAAAAGGATCTAAATATTGTAAAAATATAAAACCAATGCCTTCAAAAAATAGGCTTCTAGTTATTACTTTATAAAACCCAATACGATCTGTTAATCTTCCTCTTACTAGTGTGCAAGCCAGTGAGCCATTTCCATAACAGGTCATGTTAACGTCTAGTTGTGGTAGCGTACATTCTTTTTTATTGACGAGGCATAAGGATAAAAATCGAAGCACCATGGTCGCTCTATTACAAACCTAACCAAATAGAGCAGCCAAATTTCTTTGGAGAGCCCCTTGACGTTCGCTATATAATGTGTGTGTATTTTTTTCATGGTTTGGTCTTTAAAAATAAAACGTCCTAGTGATTTCTAGGACGTTTTATAATGGAATTATCTTATTTAGTTATAAATATCAGTACAAATGGCCCAGGGTTTCTTTAGGGAAATCCACACATTTTGTAGGCTTCTATATGTTGGATTGTTAGACATCAATTTTTTTTACTTTTCAAACCTATTTTTTTTTTAATTTGATATCCCTTCTATTTTATATATTTACTGAAATTTGATAAAGATGAAATATAATATCTATGTATTCCTATTGATAAGCTCTATTGTTTTTTCTCAAGGCGAATCTCCAGAATTCTTGGAAGCTGTTGCGCATCAAGCAGAAGAGAATAAAACGTTTTCTAAGGAAGAAACTACGATTCTTACTCCAGAAGACTTCAAGGTATTTAAGGCATTGGAGTTTTATCCTATAGCCTTAAAATATAATGTTTCAGCAAGGTTTAAAAGAACACCCAATGAGCAGCCTTTTTTAATGCCTACGACAACAGATAGAAAACCAGAGTACGTAAAATATGGAGAAGCTCATTTTGAATTGGATGGCGAAAAACTAAAACTGAGCTTGTATCAAAGTGTACCTCCAATGACAGAACCAGAGTATGTAGATTATTTGTTTTTACCCTTTACAGATTTAACCAGTGGTGATGGTAGTTATGGAGGGGGTCGTTTTTTAGATGCTCGAATTCCAGAAGGTGACATTATTGTTTTAAATTTCAATAAAGCATATAATCCGTATTGTGCTTATAACAGTCGCTATTCTTGTCCTATTCCTCCTAGAGAGAATGATATGTTAGTTCGCATAGAGGCGGGTGTTAAAGATTTTGGTGAACATCACTAAAAGAAATATTACTCTTCAATAAGGATACCCATTTTACCCATTCGGTAATCTCTATTCGCTTCTAGGATCTCCGTTTCAGTGTTCATTACAAATGGACCTTGTTGTACTAGTTTTTCTTGAGTTGGTTGCCCTGCTAAGATTAAAAATGATGCATTAGATCTAGCCTCTATGGAAATGTTGTTTCCATTGTTTTCGAAAATGGCTAAGCTTTTTGCTTCTACAAGCCCATATTCTGAAATGCTAACACTTCCACTAATGACATATAACATACTATGATGTCCTTCAGGAATAGTAAAAGATTCTGTACCATCTTTTTGAGCATTAGCCCATAATACAAGCACTTCTGAAACAGCTATAATAGGACCTTCGACTTCTTTTTGATCACCACTAATTACTTTCGTTGTGACAAGCATATCCGAAGATTTGAATACCGGAATATGATTTTCTGGGATATATTGGTACCTAGGTATATCCATTTTAGAAACTGCCGGACTATTGATCCATAATTGTATTACTTCTTGGGTTCCTTCTGTTTCAACTAATGCTTGAGAAGGTCTTTCACTATGAATAATTCCTGCACCAGCATGCATCCATTGAACTTCGCCTTTTTTTGCAATTTGACTATTGCCACGGCTATCTCTATGGTGTACTTCACCGTCAATAACAAAAGTGACAGGGGTGAACCCTCGATGCGGATGCGGTCCTAAGCCTTGATGTATGGCTTTTGAGTTGTTGTTGAATGTAAAACGTGCATGGTGTAGCAATAAAAATGGATCTACTTGCGGTACGTTTTGAGTAGGAAGTGCTTGCTTAAGTATGATACCTCCCATGTTTACGTCAAAAGAAGGAATGAGGGTTTTTACAGATTTTTGCATATATGTTTTATAATTATACTGCTATTTTGTCATTGATTAATCTATTTCTTAATGATTAGGCTATAAACTTTGAAAGCCAAATACCAATAAAAACGGCAACAATTCCTAATACAAGACTACCACCAGCATACAGTACAAAATTGGTAAAGTCTCCAGATTTTAAAAGTTCATAGTTTTCAATAGCAAAAGCAGAGAAGGTGGTAAATCCTCCACAAAATCCGGTGACTAAAAATAAAAGCATGGCGTTGGAGGGGGATTCATTTCTTAAAAGCATTCCCATGAAAACACCAATAATCAAAGAGCCCACCATGTTTACCGTAAAAGTGCCATAGGTTATAGAACTTTCAATTGTGTTTAAGTACTTACTTATAACATATCGAAGACTACTTCCTAGTCCACCACCTAAAAAAACTAAGAGTACATTTTTCATTTATAAAGAAGGGCTAACGATTGGAAGATAAATTTCGGTAATCCAATTTGCTGGGTTAGGAACCAATTCTGGATCTGTAGGATAGACTTCAAACATATTGGCAGTAGGATGAAGCGTATAGTTGTTTTTTGCTACAAACGCATTCGCTTTTGTATAGGCTTGCGATAGATTGATGTAATTTCCTTTGAGTATTGTTTTTACAGCGCTTACTGGCTTCATAAACCCAGCGATAACAGGACTGCCGCTTGGCGTAATTATATTCTCTTTTACAGGAACAGCCGCAGAGAAAATTACAGTCCCTGTGGTTTCGTCTACTTGGTTGTATATACTAAATGGGTAACCAGCCATGTCGATATTATTGGTCTTCATATAGTTGACAACCAGGCTCATTAATTCCCTCATTTTCACTCCTACATCTTGCGTATTACAAGAAGTACTGGCATACATATAATACCCGCCACCATATTGTGTAATGTTATTTTCTACAGTAATGGTGTATTTTTGCATGGTTGCAATTGTTGTAGTCTCCAGCTTGGCGAGACCTTTTTGGTAATCTCTTCGCACCATCGTTTCCAAATCTCCCTCCATAAAAGACATAAATACTTTTTCTAATAAGGATTGTTCACCTTTCATTCCCCATATTACTTTGGTTTGTCCGGGGGTATCTGTAGGTTTAAAATCCCACTGGACATCACTTTTAGAATCACCAATAGGAGAACTAAACGTTATTTGTTGTTTAATTCTTTTATTCGGAATAACAGCGATGGTTTCCATAGTTCCTTTGCCTACTTCCATATTTTCGCTATCCCATGTGAAATTGGCACCCTCACCAGAAGTCTTGTCACTATAGGTACGTTTTGTGTCTGGATCTTTTTCAAGCCAAGGGCTCCACGAAGGCCAGGTTTTATAGTTATTTACATTGTTATATAGCAGGGAAGCAGGAATATTCATAATTCTTTCTTCTGCAAAGTCATATTTACCATCTTTGGTTCCAAAATAAATAGCACCTCCTATCACTACTATAAGTAGAAGAAAAAAAATGTATTTTAAAATTTTCATAGTATAGGGTGTTTATACCGTAAAGATATGCATTTTTTTGATGGATACTTGAAAGTGAAGCTCGCTAGGCGAGGTCTATACTAAGACTATTTTTATTCGTTTTTTAATGCTATTTATAATTCCTATTTCAGAAGGAAAATTTTGGCATTAATGAAGCGTTTATAGCGCAGAAGTAAATTGCAAATAACACACCTAATTATTCTTGGTACCTCTCCTGATTATTTTAATATATTTGTGAAAATAAAACCTATAACTATGAAACATACTTTATTGGTAGCAGCTTTTGCTTCATTGCTTTTCTTTTCTTGTGATGAAACTAAAAAAAGTGCTACAGCAGAGAACGAAACTCCAGAAAAATTTGATGTCAATGTCACGCAATTTGAAGATATTAAAATTTTACGATATCAAATCCCAAGTTGGGATAACTTGACATTAAAAGAACAAAAGTTGGTGTACTATCTTACTCAAGCAGGTTTAGAAGGACGTGATATAATGTGGGATCAAAACTACCGTCACAACCTTGAGGTACGTAAAGCTTTTGAGCAAATATACACGACTTATACCGGAGATAAAGAGAGTGAAGACTGGGCGAATTTTGAAACCTACATGAAACGTGTTTGGTTTGCCAATGGTATTCACCATCACTATTCTAATGCCAAAATGAAGCCTGCCTTTTCTGCAGATTACTTAACATCATTATTAACAGCTACAGGAGCAAATCTAGATGGTGAAGCTTTTGCCGTGTTGTTTAATGACAAAGATCCTAAGAAAGTAAACCTAACTAAAGATGTAGATAACGTATTATTATCTGCTGTTAATTTTTATGGACCTGATGTTACTACTGCTGAAGTAGAAGCATTCTACAAGGCAAAAATATCACCAGATCCAAAGAAACCTTTGTCCTACGGATTAAATTCTCAATTGATTAAAGTAGACGGTGTTTTAACTGAACGTGTATATAAGTCTGGTGGCTTGTATGGAGCAGCTATTGATGAGATTGTTGGTTGGTTAGAAAAAGCACAGGGTGTGGCCGAAAACAAAGCACAAGGAGATGCTTTAGGGCTTTTAATTGCCTACTATAATACAGGAGATTTACAAACATGGGATGATTACAATGTAGCTTGGACAGCAGCTACTGAAGGTAACATTGATTACATCAACAGTTTTATTGAAGTATATAATGATCCAGCTGGTTACAGAGGATCTTATGAAACAGTAGTGCAAGTGAAAGATTTTGAAATGTCTCAAAAAATGGCTGTATTGTCTGAGAATGCACAATGGTTTGAGGATAATTCACCTTTAATGGAGGAGCATAAAAAAGACAGTGTTGTTGGTGTAACGTATAAGGTAGTAGATGTTGCTGGAGAAGCAGGAGATGCGTCACCAAGTACGCCCATTGGTGTAAACTTGCCAAATGCTAACTGGATCCGTGCAGCAGTAGGAAGTAAGTCTGTTTCTTTAGGGAATATTATTGGTGCTTATAACAGCGCAGGTGGATCTGGGCGTTTAAAAGAATTTGTTCATGATGACGAGGAACACGATCTAGAAAAAGAATACGGAAAAGTAGCAGATAAATTACACACCGCATTGCATGAAGTAATTGGACACGCCTCTGGACAATTAAATCCTGGAGTAGGAGAAACCAAAGAAACACTTAAAAAATATGCATCAACCCTAGAGGAGGGTCGTGCAGATTTAGTTGGATTGTACTATTTGTATAGTCCAAAATTACAAGAATTAGGTTTGGTAGACAACTGGCAAAATGTGGGTAAAGCAGCTTTTGATGGGTACATTAGAAATGGTTTAATGACACAATTAATTAGATTAAAATTAGGAGATGATGTTGAAGAAGCGCATATGGTTAACAGACAATGGGTTTCTGCTTGGGCTTATGAAAAAGGCTTAAAAGACAATGTTATTGAAAAAGTAACCAGAGATGGTAAAACGTATTTCAATATCAATGATTATGAAAAATTACACAGTCTTTTTGGTGAATTATTGAGAGAAACTCAACGTATTAAGAGTGAAGGTGATTTTGATGCTGTAGAAGCCTTGGTAGAGGGATACGGAGTAAAAGTAGATCCTGTTATTCATGCAGAAGTTTTAGAACGTAACAAGCAGTTTACATCGGCACCATATAGTGGTTTTGTAAATCCAGTAATAACGCCAACAACAGATGCTGCTGGAGTTATAACAGGTTTTGATATTCTACAACCAGTGAGTTTTGAAGCTCAAATGTTGGAATATGCAAAGACGTATAGCAATCTTCCTGTGAAGAATTAATACTGAAATATTAAAGCAAAAATCCTCGACAAACCAGCTGGTTTGTCGAGGATTTTTTTATGATACTAAAAAGAAATTATTGACCTATCGATAGGTCAATATGCATGAAGTTAATCAAAACCAAGCCCTTTAGTTCCGTTAAGAGATCGTGTGTTTATTTTGAAGAGATAGTAATTTGCTAGCTTTTTAGAAGATATTTTGCAGCGACTAAGAGTCCTATAAATATGAGAAAACCAATAAGTACCCAGATGCTTCCTTTGTAGTATTTTTTGTGCAATGCAATGTCTTTTTTATAACTATAGATGATTATGATTACAAAAGCAATAAAAAAAAGAAGAGCAAATACTAACTGTCCAGTACTAAACATATTTGTGTAGTTTTATGCCTGCAAAAATACAACAGAAAATTTCAGTAAAAACATCTAATCTTTAAAATATGAAAGAAAAAATTGCCGCAGTACACGCGTTCCATAGTGCCTTCGGACTAGGAATTGAAAATACCCCTACAGCAGACTTGGGGGCTAAGAAAAACTCATTACGCCATGAGCTCATGCGTGAGGAAAATGAAGAGTACCTTGAGGCTGCCACGAATGATGACATGGTTGAGGTTGCAGACGCACTTGGAGACATGTTATACATTTTATGCGGTACTATAATAGAACACGGCATGCAAGACAAAATTGTGGAAGTCTTTAATGAAATACAGCGTAGCAACATGAGTAAGTTGGGTGCTAATGGCAAGCCTATCTATAGAGAAGACGGTAAAGTGCTTAAAGGGCCTAATTACTTTAAGCCAAATATTAAGGAGATTCTTGAGAAATAAAAAAGCACATAAAAAAAGTGATTATCTTTTATAGAGATAATCACTTTTTTCTTTTTCAACGCAGGGCTCAGAACTAGTTAATCTTTACGCGCCATCCAAATGGGTCTTCGGCTTTGTTGTATTGTATATCCATTAATTGTTTTTTGAAGGCTATCGCATAGCTGTCTTTTACTTCTGGTAGTTCATAAACTTCCTCTTGGTAACCAAAGTGGCTTATAAAGCTAACTACTGCCGCTGTACCTGCACCAAATATTTCTTTCAATGAGCCTTCTTTTGCCGAAGCAATGAGCTCAACTACAGTTATTTTTCTAATATCTGTTGTAATGCCATTGTGTTTTGCAATGTCTAGAATACTCTTACGTGTTACTCCATCCAAAATTCTATCACTCACCGGTGCTGTAATAAGTGTATCGTTAATTCTAAAGAAAACATTCATGGTACCCGCTTCTTCTAGGTATTTGTGTTCGTTAGAATCTGTCCAAATAATTTGTTGAAACCCTTTTTCTTGCGCCAAGCTTGTTGGATAAAATTGTGCACCG
>JBNMOX010000005.1:0-13614 GCA_051275835.1 Patiriisocius sp. | reverse complement strand
TGTTCACTTTCTATGGTAATACTGCTTCCATGTAATTCCACCAACTTTTTAACAATAGCAAGACCCAATCCTGTACCCCCTAAACTTCTAGTTGTAATAGCGCGTGGCATATAAAAACTTTCAAAAAGGCGTACTTGATCTGCTTTTGAAATGCCTATCCCAGTATCTGAAACTTTAAACAAGAGGAGATCTGTGTGTTTCAATGATTTTTTAAGTGAAACAGAAACAATTACTCTTCCTTTATCTGTGTACTTAATAGCGTTGCTTAGTAGGTTTCCTAAAATTTGAAATAATTTGGTTTCATCGAGACGATATGCCTCAGCAACTTTAGCGTCTAGACTTACCTGTAATTTGAGGCCTTTTTCTTTTGCCATCCCTATATAAGTTTCACGGGTATTTACAATAAACTTTCTAAAATAGGTAGGACGCTTTTCCAGCACCATTTTATTAGATTCTAACTTTGAGAAATCTAAAATATCATCAATGATTCTCAATAAATTTTTAGAAGAAAAACGCAATGAGGTCAGTAATTGTTGTTCACTTTCACTAGAACGATCTTCTAATAAAGTTATAATACCGGTAACAGCATTTAATGGGGTTCGTATCTCGTGACTCATCGCAGATAAAAACTCTTGCTTAATCACCCCACTTTGCTCTACTCGCTTTTTACTTAATTCTATCGCTGCTTTTTCTAGTTCTAAACGTGCTTCTCTTTCAGAACTCTTAATCTTTGCTGCAGCTTCATAGTTCTTAATTACTTTAATAACCTGAGAGCTTTTTGTCTTCTTATTTGATTGAACATAAAACTCAAGATATTTCAATGCTTTTTCTATATTTCCTTCCTCCTTATATATTGTATAAATTAGGGAATAACATTTATCCTTAAAAACAAGAATATCGTTCAACTCGCAAAACTCAATTACTTCCTTTAATATATTTTTTGCTTTCTTATTTTCTTTTTGAGCTATTGCCAATCTAGCCAATCTAATATTAGCCATGGTAATACCCAACTGGTCGTTAAAAGCAATATGTATCTGTAAGGCAGCTTCAATATCTTTTTTGGCTTTTATGTAATCCTTATAGTACAAATGGACCTTACCTCGACCATAAATAGCAAATGCCTCTCCTCTAACATCACCCATCTCCTGTTTTAGAGCAACCGATAACTGTATGAGCTCCATTGCTTTTTCAGGTTCAAGTAACTTTAAGAACAGACCCGAAAGTGGGTTATAAGCATTGGACTCAAGTTTTTTATCTCCTGCTAATTTCGCTGCTTTTATTGCTGCTTCATAGGCCTCTTTCGCATTGGGTTGATCTCCCAAAAACTCATATATAGCACCTAATGACTTTAGACTTCTAGATTCATTATGATAGTCTTTATATTTCCTAAACGTCATTAAGCAATCCAACAAATACACCATCCCTAAATGGTAGTTGTTTGATTTATAATGAATACCTGCAATACTGTAGTTTACTTTAGCAATACCACGATCATCATCTAGTTTTTTATATATTTCTATAGCCTCAAGAGATAAAATAAGGGAAAGGCCTGAGGCACCTTGAATCATTTTGTATAAAGAAAGCTTACTTAAACTATGAGCGGTAAGTGCTAAGAAATTATTTTCACGACTCATTAAGAGGGCTTCTTCTGTCAATGAAATACTTTTGGAAAGATCTGAAACACGTAATTCATATGCTTTTTCAAGCAATACTTCAATATCTTTTTGAATTTTCGAAATAGTAGATTTCATAAAAAGAAATAAGATTGTTTCTAAAAATAGCTACAACCGAATAAAACAAATATAGTAATTTACCTACAGATATTTTGATTATTGACGATTAAAGACTGTTTTATAGGTTAAAGAAGTGTTATTGCTCTAAAAACCTATCCTCTTAGCATAAACAAATCTGCTGCTATACCATCGCTTAAAAATTTTCCTTTTTTAGTCGCTTTTATAAAGTCACCTTCTTCAACCAATAAGTGCATTTCAAGATGTTGCTGCATGTTTTGTTTTAAATAAGATTGAAATTGAGGACCAAAAAGCATTCCTATTTCGCTCATGGATATACCTCCAGCAGTTCGTAAGCGCGTCATAATATATTCATTGTATTGGTCCTCTTCGCTAAGAATTTCAGACGTTAAAGGAAGCTCTCCCGCTTCAATACTTTTTATATACAAGGCGTTGTTTGATACATTCCAACTTCTTGAAACAACATCATAACTGTGCGCAGAGGGACCAATACCCAAATAAGGTTCTCTTTTCCAATAAGATGAATTGCTTTGAGATTCCCATCCTGGAATACAGAAATTTGAAAACTCATAATTATGATATCCAACAGCCTCCGTCTTTTCTAGTAAGATACTGTGATGCTCCTGAGCAATAGCATCTTCAATAGGTCGTATTATGCCCTTTTTAATAAAACGCTCTAAAGCTGTTTTGGGTTCAATTGTTAATACATAACAAGAAATATGCGGGACGCCTAAAGACAATGCCTTTTCTATGTTTTCTTGCCACCGCGCACTTGACATTTGCGGAATACCATACATTAAATCAATGCTTATATTCTTAAAATACTGTTTCGCTTTTAGAACACAATCGATAGCTTCTGTTTCATTGTGAGCCCTGTTCATGAGTTTTAAATCTTGTTCAAAAAAAGATTGTATGCCTATAGAGAGCCTATTGATTTGAGAACGCGCTAAAGAGGTTACTGTTGCGTCTGTTAAGTCATCTGGATTGGCCTCTAGTGTAATTTCTGGTGCATCTGAAACAGTAAAATGCTGGTATACGGTTTCTAAAATAAGGTCAATTTCTTGAGGTGTTAGCAAACTAGGAGTTCCTCCACCAAAATAAATGGTCTCTATGGTCTGGGTAAGTTCTTGTTTCCGAAGCAACAGCTCTTTACAAATAGCAGCAACCATGGCATCTCGTTTTTTCAAGGACGTTGAAAAATGGAAGTCGCAATAATGACATGCTTGTTTGCAAAAAGGAATATGAATGTAAATACCAGCCATAATTAATTCAAAATTACTTTTTTACTCGTTTCTCATTCTGTTTCACAAAGCTCGCCCATCCCGAGTAGCTTTTACCTGCTCCTACCGTTTTCCCGCTATTGTAAAAATGGCAGACAGCTGCAGCCAGTCCATCTGTACTATCCAAATTCTTAGGCAGTTCTTTAAGTCCTAAAACACTTTGCAACATTTTAGCTACTTGCTCTTTCGAAGCGTTACCACTCCCTGTAATAGCCATTTTTATTTTTTTAGGAGCATACTCCGTAATCGGTATTTCTCTAGACAAACCGGCTGCCATAGCAACTCCTTGGGCCCGCCCTAATTTTAACATAGACTGTACATTTTTACCAAAGAAAGGCGCTTCAATAGCAATCTCATCTGGGTGATAGGTATCTATAAGTTCTATGGTACGTTCAAAAATAAGCTTGAGGCGTTTGTAGTGATCATCATACTTAGAAAGTTGCAGTTCATTTAATTGTAAAAATTCCATTTTTTTACCCACCACTTTAATAAGTCCAAAGCCCATAATGGTGGTCCCTGGATCAATTCCTAATATAATGTTATCGGTTTTACGCAATGGTTTTTTTATGTTGATTTATTTTAAAAAAAAATCCTAATAAATAAAAAAGGATTCGCTTGTGCAACAAGTGCCATCACAAATTTATTACTATTTTAGCTTTGTGATATCCCTTTCTTACAAATCTAAACAATATCTCCTCGGCACCCTAAAGGTTTTAATACTTGCTGTGGCTTTTGGGTATCTCTATTATAAGGTTTCTGAAATCCCTACAAGTCTCTGGACCTATTTTGACTTTGTAAACACCAAAAACACAGTAGGCATTAGTCTGTTATTTTTTATAAGTCTTGCCATCCTAAACTGGGGTCTAGAAATTATAAAATGGCAACTATTAGCCTCCTACCTTTTCCCTATTTCATTTGGTAGGGCTGCCAAAGAGAGTTTGGCTTCTTTAACCGTTTCTATTGCTACTCCAAATCGTATTGGTGAATATGGAGCCAAGGCCATGTATTATACTAAAACAGAAAGAAAACAAATACTCGTACTCACTTTTTTGGGCAACGCAGCACAGTTATTAGCTACCCTTATTTTTGGAGTTTTTGGGCTTTGGCACACCATCGCTATCTTTGATATTGCAGTAAACAAAACAGCTCTTTTTTTAGCGGTATTAGGCCTAGGGATTGCTCTTTTTGCGCTGTATTATTTCAGAAAAACAACATGGGGCATTAAAGGGTTTACTTTTCAAAACATTTGGACCTATTTGAATGCCCTAGCTACACTCAAAAAAATTAAAGTAATTAGCCTAGCATTTTTAAGATACCTTGTCTTTAGTTATTTATTTTATGAGGTACTCCTGTTTTTTCTGTCTTTGAATGCTAACACAGAAATAGTATTGATGACAGAAATAATGCCTGTTATTTTTACCATGTATTTGTTTGTTTCTATCATACCCACCCTCGCTATTTTTGATGTAGCCGTAAAAGGAAGTATTGCTATTTGGTTATTTGGCTTGCTGGGGGTTCCAGACATTCCGGTACTTGCGACTGTGTTTGTTATGTGGGTTCTCAATGTTGCCATTCCCGCTGGCATTGGAAGTTTTTTTGTAATCACCTATAAAGCTACAAACACATGATTATTCTAGTCGCAATTATCCTAGTTTGCTATCTTTTTATCCTACTGAAATATGATAGGGGATACACTAGGTTAGTAGCATTTCACAAAAGCATAGAGGCTACAAATTACACCTTCAAAACAAGCTTTACCATTATAGTCCCCTATAGAAATGAAGCTAAGAATATACCTTCTTTGTTAGATAGCTTTTCTCAACTCAACTATCCTACTTCCCTTTTTGACATTATTATGGTAAACGATGAAAGTGATGACTTTTCTTATATTACAGTGAACGATTATCCCCTTGCTAACTTGCAAAACATACACAATAAACGCAGCTCGGCTTCGCCCAAAAAAGATGCGATTACAACTGCTATTTCCTTAGCAACCAAAACCTGGGTTATTACTACAGATGCAGACTGTATAGTCCCTAAAAACTGGTTACTTGAACTAGACCAATTAATCCAAAAAGTACCAGCAAAAATGATCTGTGGCCCAGTACTTTATACCAGTACAAAAAGTCTGTTACAAGATTTCCAACAACTAGATGGCATCAGTCTACAAGGATGTACCATGGGAAGCTTTGGACATCAAAAACCACTCTTAAGTAATGGAGCGAATCTTGCCTACCCAAAAGAACTATTTAATCAACTGCAAGGATTTGAAGGCAATAATCATCTGGCTAGCGGAGATGACATATTCATGCTTGAGAAAGTAAAAGCAAGCTTTCCAAAAGATATTCACTTTTTATTTTCAAAAGACGCTATCGTTAAAACCCAACCAGAAAGCACCTGGAAGGGCCTAGTACGACAACGTGTACGCTGGGCTTCAAAGACATCTCAAACCAAAAACAAGCGTTCAATAGGGATAGGTTTGTTGGTATTTATTACAAATTTAGTTTGTGTTTTACTCCCCATACTGTCATTCTACATCCCGTCTATTTGGATGCTAACGATTTTGTTTTGGCTTGCTAAAATTTCGGTAGATTGTATTTTCATGTATCAAACAAACCGTTTCTTTAAAGCTAATATTTCAGTAATACGCATGCTACAATGTGGACTTTTATATCCAATTATAACTTGCTGGATTGTGGCTCAATCTATCAAAGGAACCTATACATGGAAAGGCCGCAGTTATAGGAAATAGCCTTTATTGATTTTTTGTATACCTTTAAAATTCCAAATCACTTTTTTATGAAAACCCTACAAGGTCTCTTACTTACTGTTTTACTGCTTTCTGGATCCTTTCTTAGCGCACAACAACAATATGTTATTGATGGAAACACCTACACACTCAATACCGAAGTAACAGGTACAATTACCCTATTGTGGAACACTATTGATGGCCAATATCGTTTTTTCTCACAACAAGGAGACATTATTAGTGAGCTCGTTAATACCAAAGCAAATGGTGATTATCAAGAAGAGTACAAAGCCGTTTTAAAGAACCAAACGGGTAGTGATACCAGTGACCTAAAACTGACCATTGGTTCCTTGCGAAACTTTTTTGACTCCTATAATGCCAGTCAGGACTCAAGTTACACAGAAACTCCCAGCGTACAAATTAACATACGCTTAGGCCTTTTTGCAGGACTTACGAACAGTGTGTATACTGCAAACCCAAACAATGCATTGCAACCAAAGGTTGGATTAGAGCTAGAACTTATTGATGAAGTTATGCTAAAAAGACATGCTATTGTATTTCGGCTAGGACAAACATTTGCGAATGATGAGCAGAAAAACAGCAATACGCAGATATCCTTTAATTATAGATTTAAATGTATCAAAAAAGAAAAAATAGATGTGTTTGTCAATGCAAAAATTGCAGCCTATAATTTTAGTAATGATGAAATATTCATTCCAGCTACAGACACAGCACCGGCGCGGATAGAAGAAACAAGCAGTAATGGACTTGAAGCCCCAATAGCAATTGGACTGGGTGCCGATTACAAAGTAGGACCTGGACATATTACCTTAAGCTATAATGATATTTTCGCGCTTACAGAAGATAGTAATGGGGAATTTCCTTTAGATGTTACCGTGGGATATAAAATAGGATTATAATTAGTCTGTTTGCAAGACAACAGGTAGTTTAAAAGCTACAGCTACCGGAACGCCTCTTTTATGCGCAGGTGCTACAGGCGCAATTGTATCTACACTTTGTTGAATCCATGAGGATAACTTTGGAAATGTAAGTGCTGTGATACTATCCATCACGATATCTTTTACAGTAATACTGCCTTGTTCTGAAATGGCAATATCGACCCACAAAGTATCTTTAATAGTACGTGTGCTTACAAAATGTTTTGAAGAAAAACCAGCATATATTTTTGAAACCAATGTCGTCTCAAAACAAACCTTACTCGCATCTTTTTCTGAAATTTCTTGACAGGAAGTAAAGGTTGGAAATTGATCTACGTCATTCCATGAAATGGTTTTCATTTCTTCTTTGTAAAATGTGTCTGATGAAATTTTATCTGTTTCAAAGTACTGGCAAGATGCCATCGTAAAAAACACTAAAACATAAAACGTATATTTCATGGTCTTGGAGTTTTAATTCCGAAGCTGAAAAATACAAATTTTGTAGCGATACCCTGATGCGTTCTTGGAATTAATCTTCCCCCTCCATATGTTCCCTAATCTTGAGGTCTCGCATACGTTGTTTTGCCAACTCACTAAAACGCCCTTTTGGAAATCGATCTATATAAATTTGGTAGTAGTTTAATATGCTTGCAGTATCCTTAAAATAGGTATCTGCAGCAATGGCATGTTGGTACCGAAGTATTTCGCTTGTATTGTTTTCTTTAACAGCTAGCCCCATCATTTCAAACACTTTTTGATAGTTTTTTTGCCTTTTATAAATCTGTGCTAGTTTTATATACTCTGTATCTAAGGGTATATCTTTTATAGCAATAGCCGTATTAATATGTACAATTGCTTTTTCATAATGACCAATAGCATTGTATGCACTCCCAATTTTATAATGCCACAAGGGGTTTGTATCGTTATATCTAATGAGCAAGGTTGCGTATTGCTCAATAGCCTTGTTAAAAGCCAGTATATTATAATAACTATCGGCTAGCGTCTCATGAATTTGCTCATTTGCATGCCCCAATGCTAATAGCTTTTCAAAAACAGCCACCGCTTTATAGTCAAGTTCTAGGTAATGATAATATAATCCTTTTAAAACGAGAAATCGTTTGCTTTCTTTATAGCCAGCAAGTCCATTATTTATATATTTTATTGATGCATCAAACTTTCTTCTTTGCACAAGGTTTCTTGCCATTTTATAATTGGCATTGCTGAATAAAGAATCTTTTTCTAAGACTACAGCATAGGTTTTAAAAGCAAGTGTATCTCCTTGTTTTTCTTGAATAACACCACGTTGAAAAAGGTAATTTACATGGTCTGGGAACTCTTGATACAATTTGGCATACAGACTATCTGCTTTTTTGTATTTTTTGGTTTCGCTAAGAAGGTTAGCATATTGATAGACCGCTATTGTTTTTTTTGGATATTTTTGTACAACAGCATCATATAACAAAAGCGCAGAAGGAATATCCCCAAGCGCTTTATACGTTTTTGCTAGTTGCAATTTTCCTTTTAGGGTCGTATCTTTTTCGTAAAAGGAAGCTGCTTTTTTATACTCTTGTAAGACATACAAACTATCTCCTATCTGTATATTAGTTTGCCCTAAACACATAAAGGAAGATAGCATGAGTATGTAGTAAAAATATTTATTCATTAACTTTAAATGCTATTGGTTGACTGTACATAACACTCACTGGTTTAGCATCATGCTCTCCAGGTATCATCTTAGGCATCGCTTTAATTACTCGTATGGCTTCATCTTGAAGTTCTTGTAATGGAGCTCTTGCTTTTACGTCTACAACCTGTCCTGTTTTATTTACTTTAAACTGTACGAACATCTTTAAGGTTCCAGTAAGCCCAAGGTTTTCGGCTACCTTTAGGTCAAAATTATTTAAAATATGTGCATTGATAGCACCTTGCATACATTTTTTGAGTTCTTCATTGTCTGTTAAAGGATTACAGCCTGGGTATACAGGCACACGGTCTACTAGTGTTACAGGAAGCCCTTCTTCTATTACTTGTACTTCATAATCATTATATTCACTATCCGGATCGTCAAGATATTCTTGAATAGAGGTATATATTTTATCTCCAGGCTTAGCTTCTATTGCTAAAAACTTTAGCGCCTTTACTTCTTCATCTGATATATTTCCTTTTTTCATAATAGCCTCAGAGAGTGCAACAATCTTCTCCATAACCTCTGTGTCTGAGCTTAGATTGGCTGTTTCGCTAGCTGCTAGATCAGCGTCATTAGAACAAGAAGTGTACACGAGCATACTAAAGACTAAAGGCACTAAAACCAGATATTTTAATTGCGATAAACGGTTTGATTTTGATTTTTGTAACATAATAATTCGTTTTTTGATTAATGAATGATTGAAAAATGTATTGATGAATGAAATTGATTCTGTTTGAAACACTTGAGCCAATAAGGTTTGATAATACGAGAGATTTTGGGTTCGTTTGGCAACACTTTGATCTGCTATATACTCATGCAAAGCTTCCATCCTTTTTTGGTAGATATACACCAGTGGATTAAACCAGCATACTATTTTAAATAACTCAAAGAAGAGTAAATCAAATGTATGGCGTTGTTGTATATGCACTTGCTCATGCAACACAATATCTCTTTGTTGTTTTTCTGAAAGTTCCTCTCCGATATACATGGTTTTAAGAAATGAAAAAGCCATATCTGTATTGGGCAAAACCACCAAGGAAACACCTTCAATTTTTTCTGTTCTTCCTGTTCTTCTTAGTGTCCAAATAGTATAAACTTTATAGGCTAATAAAAGGCTTGCTATTCCCATTCCAATAAACCAAAGTACTTGGAGACTACTGAACAAGGAAGCCATGCTAAATAGTTCTTGCGAAGGAACCGCTTGCTGTCCTACTGCCATTTCTAAAGCTACCCTATCTCCAATAACTACCGTAGGCAATTGCACTAGAAATTCTGTTGGAATAGCTTGACGCAAGACATTAATTTTTAATAGCGGCAAGGTGATCGAAAGGATGCTTGTGCAAAGCAAATACACTCTATTGTATTGGAAGAATGTTTCCTTTTTTAAGAACAAATCATACACTGCCAAAAACAATAACTGAAACGTAAGGAGTTGAAAAATATAATGTACCATAGCGCTTATTATTTATTAATTTCTTTCATGATGGTCTCCATTTCTTGGATAGAAATATCATTCTTTTTCATAAAAAAAGACACCATACTTTTAAAGCTTCCTTGGAAATAACCATCCACCAATTTATTGATAGATTGATTGCTATACATTTCTTTCGTGATTTTTGGAAAGTAAATATGGCCGCGACCTTCTTTCCTGTAGCCAACAAAATCTTTACTCTCTAGAATACGCACAATAGTAGACACGGTATTATTAGCAGGCTTTGGATTAGGAAACTGGGCAACAATATTTGCCACATTAGCTTCTTCCAAATGCCACAAAATTTGCATAATTTCTTCTTCTGCTTTGGTAAGTTGTTTCATTGTCATCCCTATTTTATGGCTTTTTAATGATACAATATTACAACTAAATATTTAGTTAAACTAATTTTATAGTTACAAACTGTAACATTTTAAGTGGTTTGCAGTCTTATGTATGATTTTTAACACCAACCATGGAATTATTATTTGTTGTTTTAGGCCTCATTTTAATGCTTTTAGGCATTGTGGGGAGTTTTTTACCTGTGCTTCCAGGCGTACCCATAAGTTGGTTAGGACTTATGGCTCTCTATTTATCTCCAAAGCTTGAATTTGATTGGACCTTTATTATTAGTACGGGTATTATTGCCATCGTATTATATATTCTAGATTATGTTATTCCTGCTATGGGCACAAAACGTTACGGCGGTAGTAAAGCGGGTATTTATGGCACTATGATTGGTTTGGTTGTTGGTATCATAGCACCCATCCCATTTGGGATGTTAATAGGTCCTTTTGCAGGAGCATTTATTGGTGAAGTTGCTTTTAATAACACGAAAAGTGATCTCGCTGTAAAAGCTGCATTTGGTTCTTTTATTGGGTTTTTGGCTTCTACTTTTGTAAAGTTTATGGCCACCATGGTCTATCTAGGTTTGTTTATCTATAAAGTCATTGAATATCGCGAAGTTTTGTTTTAGTAGCCTATTATTTATTAACTTCAACATATCGTTTTAGATTATAGATTCCCCAAACCATGAGTAGTAATTCAAGCACCAATCCCATAGTATACTGCGTTGAAATTCCATCAAAAATAGTGCTTATCAATCTCCCAAAAGCTAGCCCTCCCATGAATAAGATGTTACTAAGCGTAGCATGTTTCCAATGCTTAGGGTTTACAATCCCAAAAGCCCAATAGGCAGCAAATGCGATATAAAGGCCCATAATAGCCCTAAAAATGTTCTTTAATTCTAGTGATTGCACTTCAAAATCAAAAATGAGTGGCAGTATTTTACTTGGGTTCAAGCCATACATTAGAGAGACAACAAAAACGATACCTGCAGATATTCCTAGTTGTAGATTTTTTTTCATTGTAATTCATTTTATAGAAATTATTTATATCCAAACGGTCTTCTCTTCTATCGTAGTTTTACGCACGCCTTCTGGAAGTGCTCCATCATATTTTCCCATATAAAAGAAGCCCAGGCACAATTCATTTTCTGCCAATTCAAAAAATTGATCCATATACTGTATGAGGTTTGGGCTACTCCAATAAGCACCAATCTTTAATTCGTGTGCTGCTAGCCACATGTTTTGAACTGCCATAGCCGTGGCTGCTACTTCTTCCCATTCTGGAACGCGTTCTTCGGCATCTCGTTGCAAGCAAATAGCAATAATAGCTCCTGCTTTTTTCGGGTTTTCTTTGAGTTTATTATACTTGAAATCTGAAAACTCTGCGGTTGATTCTTTAAACGTTTCTGCCAAAAAAAGCCCCAATTTCGCCTGTGATGACCCATGCATTACTTTAAAACGCCATGGCTCTGTTTTTTTATGTGTAGGGGCCCAATGGGCAGCTTCTAGGACCTTTTGAATCTCTTCTTTTGTAATTGGGGTATCATTATATTGTGCAGGAAATACAGCTCTTCTTTGTTTAATAGTCTCTAAAATCATGTTTTAATTTCTAATGGTAAAGATACATTTAATAAAAATGTCATTTTTTTTGAAAATTTAACAAGCAGAAAATGCTTTATAATTAGTAGACATAAAGTATGTCATTCATCTTTTACTATAAAAAAAGCCGCTCCAAAAGGAACGGCTTGTAATACCTGTATCGTATTTTAATTATAGGGTCCCTCGTTTGGCTTGCTGTCTTTCAATGGCTTCAAACAAAGCTTTGAAGTTTCCAACACCAAAAGATTGCGCTCCTTTACGTTGTATCACTTCAATAAACATCGTCGGTCTATCCAATACATTATTAGTAAAAAGTTGCAACAAGTACCCCTCCTCATCACGATCTATTAAAATTCCATGTTTTTTAAGCACTTCAAGGTCTTCATCAATTTCACCTACACGTTCTAAAACATCATCATAGTAGGTATCTGGTACGTATAAAAATTCTACGCCGCGATCGCGCATTTCAGAAACAGTGGCAACGATATCATCTGTTGCTAAAGCTAAATGCTGCACCCCCGAACCATTATAAAAATCAAGGTATTCTTCAATTTGCGATTTCTTTTTACCTTTGGCTGGTTCGTTGATAGGAAACTTGATACGCCCATTTCCATTACTCATTACCTTACTCATCAATGCTGTGAAATCGGTCGCAATATCATCATCTGCGAAAGAGATAATTTGTGCAAAGCCCATAGTCTTAGCA
This sequence comes from Patiriisocius sp., assembly GCA_051275835.1. Lineage (GTDB taxonomy): Bacteria > Bacteroidota > Bacteroidia > Flavobacteriales > Flavobacteriaceae > Patiriisocius. The sequence goes on along the minus strand of JBNMOX010000005.1, from coordinate 1,086 downwards.
TAAAACTCACACCATTTATTCATTTCGCCCCACCCTACATTACCTACAATATGATCTATAAACTTTAAACCTACTGGTTCTGGGTTATAGTGTGATTCCCATTTGGTATATCCTGGTAAAAAAATACCATTATAATTTTTTCGTTCAATAAATAGATGCACAGTTTCACCATAGGTATAGATACCAGACTTGATAACATAGCCATGCTCGTCTTCTTCTCGTGTAGGCTCCATAAATGGTTTTGCACCACGTTTTGTAGTCTCCTCAAAAGATTTGGTGGCATCGTCTACCCATAACGCAATTACTTTGGCTGCATCGCCATGTAAGTTAATATGATCGTTGATAGGACCATCTTTGGTCAATGGTGTTGTTAATACCAGTCTAATTTTATCTTGTCTCAAAACATAAGAAACACTGTCTTTTCTTCCTGTTTCTAAACCTGCATAGGCCTCACTTTGAAAGCCAAATGCTGTTTTGTAAAAATGGGCAGATTGTTTTGCATTTCCGACATATAATTCTACGTAATCTGTACCCAATAGGGGTAAAAAATCTTCTGCTTCCTCAAAGAGTTTACGCAATGAATACTCTGTGTTTTGTAAATCTTTTAAATTTTTAATTTCTTTTGCCATACTAGAAGTTTTTAGGCGAGTAACTCTAAAGAAATGAGTTACTTTCTTGTTACAAATATCCATAATAATTTTGAGAATTCAATTGCAAGAAAGCAATCGTATTACAAAAGTGTGTAGATACATCGTAAATAGCCCAATTAATATAAAAAAAAACAGCATACTAAATGTAATTATAGTGCGCTTCTTTTGGTTTAAAAAGATACATTTGTCCCTTTATTTCTTAATCTGAAATGTTATGTTAAAAGCAGTACTTTTTGATATGGATGGTGTCATTGTAGACACAGAACCCCTGCACCGCAAAGCCTATTTTTTAATGTTTAATGACATGAACATCCATGTCACCGAAGCGATGTACACAGGTTATACAGGTCAGTCTACATTAAACATTTGTAAGCAATTGGTTGATCATTTTAATATTTCAGAAAAACCAGAAACATTAGTAGCCATTAAAAGAAAG
>JBNMOX010000004.1:0-15061 GCA_051275835.1 Patiriisocius sp. | reverse complement strand
ATTACACTCTATTGAGTGCCGTATTAATGCAGAAGACCCTTATAATAATTTTAGGCCTTCGCCGGGTAGGATTACAACACTACACGCGCCAGGAGGTCATGGAGTTCGTTTAGATACACATGTGTATGCTGGATATTCTATCCCGCCTAATTACGATTCTATGATTGCTAAGTTGATTACAACGGCACAAACACGAGAGGAGGCTATCAATAAAATGAAGCGCGCCTTAGATGAGTTTGTTATAGAAGGTATTAAAACGACCATTCCATTTCACCGTCAATTAATGGACCATCCAGATTATGTTGCTGGGGAGTATACCACAGCATTTATGGATACATGCAAAATGAACGACCCTGTGGAGGATGAATAAGAGACAGGACTCTTAAAAATTTAAAAAGGGCTATCTATTTTAAATAGATAGCCCTTTTTTTAGTGGATGATGAAAACGTTCCTCCTTTTTAATGAACTATAATTTTGCGAACCTGAGTATTCCCGCTTTCAGTTTTTAAATAAAGTAAGTACACACCACTACTGTAATTGGATACATCGACACGGTGATTTGTTGTATTTAGGTTTTCTTCTTTGAAGATTGACATACCTGTAATATTAAAGATCTCCATGGAGAAAGATTCAGTGCTATTTAATAGTGAAATTGTAAAAGCATCATCTGTGGGGTTAGGATACACTGAAAACAGAGAATTTGTTTGCTCTTCAGTACTTAAAACAGCATCATTTCTAAAATTATATTTTAGCGTCTCTCCAAACCATCTTTCCAAAACTGTAATCGTTGATCCGCTATAATTTATTAGTTTTATAAGCCCATTTCCATGATTTGAAGGCCAGTTATTCATTCCATCCCCACCCGTGTCATAAATAACAAGTTCATAACATCCAGGAGAAAGGTTAATTAAGTCGGTATAGGTTGTGTTAGCGTCTTCAAAATCACGTTCAAACATGATATTTCCGCTCGTATCAAAAACTTTATAGCTGTTTTCAAAAGGACGGCTATTTGTTTTAAACTCAATAACTAATTGTTCTTCATGAATTGGAGCAACTTCAAACTGAGAACTAAGACTATTATTAAATTCGTATTCATCTGAAGTGCCGTTAGGATTGCTTAATGTTACTTCAAAACCTGTAACTCCTTCATAGTAATTAGCAACATCAACAGCAGGCAATATAATGATTGTTTCTTCCAAAAAACCTAAAGATCCCGTCCAGTTAAAAGCATAAGAATCACCTCCTTCAACGCCATAGTTAATCGTTAATGATTCTAAGGAATTCGCTCCGGTATTTTTAATTTTTATCACTGGTTCACCACAGGTAGGGTTATATCTAGTATTTAGTTTAAAGATATTCGGCGCAATAATTTCTTCTAGAGAAGCATCATTACTAAAATTTGCCGCGCCATATTCAACAAAAAATATTTCTGTAATATAGTTTCCATCTGGGTCATGATCAATATTATAATCAATATCTGTGGAGGTGTCTACACCAATATTAATAAAGGGGGTAATATCTAAATTTTGGGCAGTAGCAGGCATCCCTGGACACCATCCAGCTCGATCATACATCCAAGTACCTCCTTGAGGGTACAATGGGTTTTCACCACATTCTTGCATTATTTCCCAACTATATTGTTCTATACCATTTACTAATACTTTATGCGTGTTATTACAAAACTCACCACAGTTATTACCAGAACCAAAACCATGACCTGTTACTGTTGATTTTACAGAAAACATTTCAGCATTAGGGTCTAGAGGGACTGTCGTATTTATAACCACATTGTCAAAATTATTCAAACTATAATTTCCAGAGTATAGATTTTTAATACCTAAGACCTCTCTAGTAGGAGTTCCAACCTTAAAAACTATTTTCATATCTAGTAATTCTTGAAAATTACCTGCTTGAATGTGCACATCATCTCCTTGAAAAAGATGTTGAAAGTCTGTGACATCAAAGATCCATGTCCATCCATCGTCACCCATAGACAGGCCATTACCATAAGGAGTAATATAACGTCCAATTTCCCAAGGAATAAGCTCCTCGTCACCAGGCACAGTCGTGTTGTATTCAAATTGTTCTAAGATAAGCGTAAGGTCTGGGGCAACAGCTGTAGAATCTGTTGCAACTAAATTTGAATCATATTCATAGTTGTTATAGTATGTTGGATTTACATAAAGTGTTTCATCCAAAACTGGGATTTCACCTGCAATCAATTGTACATACTTTTCTACCATTACTTTTCCTTTTGGAATAGAATCTACAACAATTTGAGATGCTACTGTAAACGTTGAAGTATTACGATTGAATTTAATATTTGGTCGCGTTGTTGACGTTGAAAAATTCTTAAAGTGATCCCCTTTAAAACTTCTTAGTTGCGGCACTCCATAGAGCGTAGTGTTTGTAGCAGAAATAACTTCAGGAGTTTCATAGCCACTTGTAACCTCATCAAATTTGTAATTTACTTTTAGGTCAGCAAAATTAGGATGCGAAGCATCTACATCTTTAAACATCCAATTAGAAATTGTGGTAACATCTAGTTCTTTAGACCATACTTGAAAATCGTCTAGTTTACCATCATAAAAATTATTTGAATTCCCCTGTCCTCGACCTAGCGCAAAATCAGCTATGTTTCCAACACTTTTAGTAAGACCACTACCTGTGTGCCAAAGAACACCATTTAGATATATATTCATTACACCTGATGTAGCATTTTTTGTAAACGCCCAGTGGTTCCATGCATCTTTATATTGGCTTGTATTGTCAACTTCTTTGTCTATACGGTCATATCCCGAGTCATCTCCTGCATCCCAATAAACTCGTTGGTTACTCCAAGGTAAATGTACGTTTAGAACTCTATTTCCATCCGCATCATTTACATCAAAAACACTATCATTTTGAGGTTGTTCTCCATTTCCGTTTAGCCAAAAGGAAATAGTGATTTCATCTTGTATTCCATTGAGATTTGCTGTAGGAACTTGAATTTTATCGGGTCCATTAAAATTAAGATAAGAATCTGTGGTAGCTGCTTTGGAGGTACAGTTCCAACCATAACTACTTCCATTTAAAGATACAGCATTAGCACCGGCTTTACCTGTAAATGAAATATCTACAATTACATTGGACGTACCATTCCAATTAAAAAAGTTTGGAAAATCTAATTGTTGCCAGCCTGTTGCACTAAAAGCAGCGTCTTTACTATATACTTCAACAAAATCTGTAAGCACAACCGTTTCTTGTAATTCATTTTGTGAAGTTTCTTTCAACCTAATGGTAACATTTTCCATTTCACCACCTGCATCAAGGATATTAAATTGCATTCCTGTAATATTACCTGCGGTTAAACCAGCGGCAACGAGCTCAGATTGTCTAAATAAATACTGCACATGAGAATCTTCTAAAGCAGCGTTAAACGGATCTTGCATAGAAAGTGACCCAGTTCCTATTTGATGTTCAGTAAGTGCAGAAGGGTTATCAAAAACGATGGTTTCTTCAAAACGAGGGGTATATTCCCAAGAGGTGTTGTTCATATATGAAAAAGTAGCAGGTGTTAAGCCGCCTGGTCCACCAATGTAATAATTTGGGTGGAATCCTTTACCTGTATGTTCAATAACTTTTAGGTATGATAAATAATCCCATTCACCACAATTTGGATTTTGTGTTGGATCACATTTTAATTTATATTTAATGTACACTCTTTCAAAATCAAGCCCTTCTATAGATGTAAAATCAAAAAACCCTTCTCTTGGAGACAACCATCCACTCCCAACAGGAAATCCGTCAAATTCTATGGTTTGAATTTCAATTTCATCTCCGGGTTGTTGCGAAAATGAAGTAAAAGAGAATAAAATTAAAACAAGTAATAGTGCGTAGTTGTTTTTCATTAGAATGTAATTAAATTTATAAAAAGTAGATTGGTTAAAAAACACTTTAAAAGTAATACTAATTATGAATTTATCCTATTGGGAAAAACAAACATGGCTAAGTGATATAGATATTGCTATAATTGGTAGTGGTATTGTAGGGCTTAGTTGTGCATTGCAACTAAGAATTCAGCAACCAGATGCCAAGATTGTAGTTTTTGAAAAGGGGATGCTTCCTAGCGGCGCAAGCACCAAAAACGCTGGGTTTGCTTGCTTTGGGAGCGTTTCCGAGATATTAGAAGACCTTAAAACACACACCGAGGATGAAGTTATTAGCCTTGTCTCACAACGCTTAGAAGGCCTACAAACACTTAGGGCGACCCTTAGTGATGAAGCTATTGCTTATCATGAATGGGGTGGTTATGAGCTTTTCCCCGAGACAGACACCACGCTTTTTGAGACCTGTCTTGAAAAAATGGAATACATTAATACATTATTATACCCCATTTTTAATGCTCCCGTATTCTCCGTGGTTGATACTCCTTTCGGGTTTCAAAAAGTAGCCCATAAGGCTATTTTTAATAAATTTGAGGGACAAATTGATACTGGAAATATGATGAAGTCCTTGCTTCAAAAAGCAACGTCACAGGGTATTTTGATTTTAAACAATGCGTCTGTTGCTCGCATTTCAGAAAATAATACAGGGCCTACTCTTTGGGTTCAGGAGACTCCAATTTCAGCAAAAAAAATATGTATTGCTACCAATGGCTTTGCACAACAATTGTTAGAAGAAAATGTGGAGCCAGCAAGAGCGCAAGTTTTGGTTACCAAACCTATAAAAGACCTCGCTATTAAAGGAACATTTCATTTAGACTGTGGCTACTATTACTTTAGAAATATTGACAATAGAATTTTGTTTGGAGGGGGTAGAAATCTCGATTTTAAAACAGAAAACACCACGGAAACAGGACTCACCCCTTTAGTGCAAGATCACTTAGAAGATCTTCTTAAGGAAACGATCTTAGCCAACATCCCTTTTGAAATAGACACGCGGTGGAGCGGTATTATGGGCGTTGGTAAGCAAAAAAAACCTATTGTAAAACAAATTCAGCCTCATGTGTATTGTGGGGTTCGTCTGGGAGGTATGGGCGTTGCTATTGGCAGCACTATTGGTAAAGAATTGGCAGTACTTTCAGCTCAAACATAAGCTAAATCATTTACTTTTGAATAGAGAATAGAGAATAGAGAATAGAGAATAGAGAATGACCCCAAAAGCCATCAAAGAAAACTTACTTCAATCTTGTACGCAGCAAGTCTCAGCGAAGTATATGACCCTTCAAAACAAAATTAAGGGTATTGTTGCGTCCCTAGATGATGCCACCAAGAGCAGTGCGGGCGACAAGCATGAAACAGCACGCGCGATGTTGCAAATTGATAGGGAGCAAGCGGGAGAACGAATGGCGAAAATTGAAAAGATACAACAGGTACTCTATAAAATAGACCTTAGTCAAGGGTCAAAAAATGCACATTTGGGGAGTTTAGTCACGACCAGTCAGGGGCGTTTTTTTCTAAGTATTTCTTTAGGTGTTTTACTCGTTGAAAACACCTCTTATTTTTGCATTGGTTTACAAACCCCCATTGGTAAGTTGCTGTTTGGAAAGCATGCAGGAGACTCTTTTGTATTTCGAGATAAAACCTACACAATTAGTAAGATCGATTGATGGATACATTTATACTGTTTTTTAAACAAGGACTTGCTCATATTCTAGATATAGACGGGATAGATCATATTCTTTTTATTCTTTCTATAACCGTTTTTTTTAACCTTAAGGAATGGAAAAAATTAGCCTGGCTGATTACCGCTTTTACTATAGGCCATAGTATTACACTTGTGCTTTCTGTATTTGAAATACTTACCGTAAACCGGAACCTCATAGAGCTACTCATCCCGATTACCATCATTATTACCTGTCTAAATAATATTTTGAAAGTATATAGGCCAAGCCAAATTAATTACATGTTTTTATATGGGATGGTTTTGTTTTTTGGCAGCATACACGGCTTAGCATTTTCAAACTTCTTAAAAATGGCCTTGTTTGAAGGGGATAGTTTGGCGGGGTCTCTTCTAGGGTTTAATTTGGGTATTGAGGCGGGACAGTTACTAATCGTACTGCTCTTTTTGGGAAGCATTCAATTAATACTGCGATTTTTTAAAGCAGTACAACACACTCATATTATTATAGTGTGTTCTGTACTTGTTTTGTTAAGCGCGCTAAAAATATTATGGGATCTGGTCTAGTAGAGGAGGCTTCTTTTTTCTGAAATATTATACCAATGCTACAAACACTTTTGTATTGATCACAATAGCTGTGGGGTTGTTTATGAAAAGTGTACCTGAAGCTGATGTTATTTCCAACTCATAAAAATGGCCTTTGAAATAACTATTTGAAACAATGCCAGAAAGGGATGTATGTGTTTCTGAAATTTTAAGTTGATGTGGCAATAGTGTTCGCATACCTTCTTTGGAGAGATTTCCTAAAAGACTTTCATCAACCTGAGAAACGGAACCAAAAAAGCCTGCTTGATAAGGGGTGGTAATGTTTGAAATGATTTCTTGTGGAGTGCCCATCTTTTCTTTTCTTCCTTTACGTAATATGAGAATAGTATCGGCAAAACTTAATGCCTCATTACTATCATGGGTGGAGGTTATACAAGCAATATTATTGGTTTTTAGATATCCATAAAGGTTACGGCGTAGTTTGTTTTTTCTAAAGGTATCTATGTTGCTAAAGGGCTCGTCCAATAAAATTACTTCTGGGGTGTTTGCGAGTGCTTTTGCGAGCGCAACGCGTTGTTTCTGTCCACCACTTAGGTTTTTTACCTTAGTATCCCTATAGGGTTCTAGCGCTACGACAGCGAGCAACTCTTCTACGCGACTAGCATCTTCTGATCTATTATTACGACTTAAATGCGTGGCGATGTTTTCTGCTACAGAAATATAGGGCATGACATTAAATTCTTGCGCTACTAATTTCATAAAGGGTTCGCCAGGAACTAAGTTGTGTTGAGGTCCTAGCAGTTGTTTTTTTTCCCAGAATAGGGTACCGTGTTCAAGGTGTAACAATCCATAAATCAAATGCAGCAAGGACGTTTTTCCGCAGCCACTCTCTCCCAAAACGGCCAAGTGTTCTCCTGCTTGTAATGAAAAAGCAATGTTTTCCAGCACTAAAGTTTCCGAAGCATTAGGATATGAAAATTGTTGAATATCTACGTTTAGCATAGGGGTGTTGTGTAATAAAAAAGCTATTTATACTAAGTGTATTAACCTTAGTAATAAACAGCTTCCTAACTATGTGAGTGTCTTATTGTTTTACACCATCATTGATTCTTTTAGGCAAAACCTTATACCCCATATTGAATAAAGTAAAACCATAAATATCGGCATATTGTTCTATGGTTTTGCTTACTGGAGTTCCGGCACCATGTCCGGCATCTGTTTCAATTCTAATTAAAACAGGGTTTTCTCCAGCTTGTTTTTCTTGTAGCTCTGCAGCAAACTTAAAACTATGTGCTGGTACTACACGGTCATCATGATCTCCTGTGGTTACCATCGTTGCAGGATACTTTGTTCCCGCCTTCACGTTGTGAACTGGAGAGTATCCTTTTAGGTATTCAAACATTTCTTTGTTGTCTTCTGCGGTACCGTAATCATAGGCCCAACCAGCTCCTGCGGTAAAGGTGTGGTAACGCAACATATCTAGCACCCCTACAGCGGGCAAGGCTACTTTCATTAAATCGGGTCGCTGAGTCATGGTAGCACCTACGAGAAGACCTCCATTAGACCCACCGCGAATAGCGAGGTAATCACTAGAAGTATATTTCTCTGCAATTAAATATTCTGCAGCAGCTATATAGTCATCAAAAACGTTTTGCTTTTTTAACTTAGTACCTGCGTTATGCCATTTTTTACCATATTCTCCACCACCACGAAGATTAGCTACGGCATAAATACCTCCTTGTTCCATCCATACCGCATTGGTAATACTGAAACTTGGTGTAATGCTAATATTGAAACCTCCATAGCCATATAAAATGGTTGGGTTTGTGCCATCTAATACGATTCCTTTTTTGTGTGTGATAATCATAGGTATTTTAGTACCATCTTTTGAGGTATAGAATATTTGCTTGCTTTCATAATCCTCAGAATTAAAATCGATTTCAGGTTTCTTATATAATTCAGATACACCAGAAGCAATATCAAAAGAATAAATACTACCAGGTGTTACATAATTTGTAAAAGAATAGTATAGTTGTGTGTCTTCTTTTTTGGCACCAAACCCTCCTGCAGAACCTAGGCCAGGTAATTGAATGTCACGCACCAGTTTTCCGTCAAAAGCATATTGTTTAATGTTACTTACTGCGTCTACCATATAGTTTGCAAAAATATAACCTCCACCAGATCTAGCGTTTAATACATTTTCTGTTTCAGGAATAACGTCTATCCAGTTTTCTGGGCCTGGACTTGCGGCATCTACCCTCACTACTTTCTTATTGGGAGCATTACGGTTTGTAACGAAATAAAGTGTAGTACCATCATTATCAAGAAAAGAGGTGTCACTATCGGTATCGTTTAGGATCGTTATAAATTCGCTATTAGGTTTGTCAAGATCTTTTATGAAAAATTTATTTCCAGAAGTAGATACACTCGCAGATACACCAAGATAACGATTGTCTTCTGTAGTACTACCACCAACATATCGATGTTTTTCGGCAGGTGTACCTCCAAAAATGAGTTGATCTTCATTTTGAGAAGTCCCTAATTTGTGGTAGTACAATTTGTGTTGGTCTGTTTTGGCAGAAAGCTCACTTCCTTTGGGTTTGTCATAACTAGAATAATAAAACCCTTCATTTTTAAGCCAAGAAATACCGCTAAACTTTATATCAATGAGAGTGTCCTCAACAATTTCTTTGGTTTCGGTATTCATCACTAATACTTTACGCCAGTCACTACCGCCCTCACTAATACTGTAGGCTGCCATTTTTCCGTTATCGCTAAAACTTAATCCACCGAGCGAGATGGTCCCATCTTCTGTAAAGGTATTAGGGTCTAAGAAAATTTCGGCAGTGCTAGCATCTTCTCCTGTTGTATAACGATAAATAACATATTGGTCTTGTAGTCCGTTATTTTTATAAAAGTAGGAGAATGCTCCTTCTTTAAATGGCGGTCCTACTTTTTCATAATTCCAAAGGGTGGTAAGACGTTCTTTTAGTTCCTCTCTAAAAGGGATGTTTTCTAGATATCCAAAGGTGGTGGTGTTTTGGGTTTTTACCCAATCCCCAGTTTCTTGGCTCATATCGTCCTCTAACCATCTATACGGGTCTTTTACATCTGTTCCAAAATAATTAGTAACAGTGTCTACTTTTTTGGTGCTAGGATAGTTCACAGCAGTGGTTTCTTTTTTTGAAGATTGTGTCTCATTACAGGCTACAAATAGTATGACTGTAATCATGGATAGTATCAATTTTTTCATGTCATCAAGATTTTTATAAAAATACAAAAAAAACGGGCTTTTAATTAAGGTATTAAAAGCCCGCTGAAATATTAAACAATATCTTTTTATTTTATTGGAATAAAGGTCTGTAAGATTTCCAATACTTGTAAATAAGCATAACTGTAATCGCTACAATAAGAATTGCGACTAAGACACCGGAAACGTCCAGAAAAACATGAAACAATAAAATATTAATAGCTATTGGCGCCAATAAAATAAGGGCAAAAGGCACCCATTTTTTAAGGAGGAGCAAGAGCCCAATAATAATTTCTAGGGCAGCAATTACATACAAAACGTATCCCGTACTATTGAGAGATTCCATAAAGTTTGCGGCCGCTGGAGCCATATCAAAAATGGGGATAAATGGGGTGAATTTATTCATGCCAAATACCAATAACGCAAGACCTAATAGTATGCGTAAAATAGTTGTAAAAGTTGAATTCATAATGATGGCGAAGTTAGTGTTATTGTTACTGAAAGATAACAAAAAATAAACACCTCGCACGTAAGAGATTACATTGGGGTATTTATAGGACGCTAAATTAGATTATTCGCAAGGTATATCTAGGCTGTTGATCCAATCTCTTAATAAAGCAACACCATCATCGTGAACAAGTCGCCTTCCTAATAATGGCATACGTTCACTCTCCTCAGTTGCGTTTATACGGTAATAAATAACAGAATTTTCTGGATCTCCAGGTTTAATTAATTTCTGGTCTGGAGAAAGATTATTTAAAAATTGATCTGGATCGACACAGACCCCTAGGTTTTCTTGGAGATTATTTTCATCAAAAGCAAAGCGCATCGGTCTATAGTTACAATGTCCTTCGTCTCTATGACAACTAGCACAATTAATGTCTACATAAGAACGCACCCTTAATTCAAGAGGCTGCGAAGTATCTCTATAATCTACAACCGTATTAATATTGGAAGGAAGGTTGTCCTCAAGATAACCAACATCAATCCATTTTTGTAATTGATTTTGCATTCCATCTGCAAATTGATACATACTATTAAGACTTTGAGGCTTTATGCCAATAGGCTCATTGCTTGCATTATTTTTATGGCAAGTAAAACACTCACTACCCGAAGGCATTCTATAGTTTAATTCTCGCTGTAGACCATCTTCAATCCATTCAACATATTTAAAGCCACCATCTCCATCTGCGTCTATATTGGCTTCCGTTTGTTCGTCATTCCAAAAGTATTCTGCAAAAGTCCAGCCTTCTTCCTTTCTAATCATGAGTCTGGTTTCAATAATCACTCTGGAATTATTAGGAAGCACATTATCATAGAAGAAGTTTTTAATTATAACACTACCAACCGGTAGCTCTATATTATTGGCATCCCCATTATAGGTCCCTTTTGTTCCTGGAGGTAGCCAAACAAAACGTTTTTTATGTGCATAGTCTGAAAATAGTTGACTTATTGGTTCATAGGGTACTACATCAAAATAAGGGTCTAAGTCTCTTAAGGATTCGTCAAAAAAATGATACTCTGAGAGTGTTGCGTAAGGTACTTGTGAGAGATCTACTGTAACTTGAGAAACAGGAGGGATGTCCTCTGGGATGTCGACATAGCTAGTGTTGTCGTCATTATTACAACCTATAAAAAAAACAGCAATTCCTACTATGTATCTGTAATATCGAACCATATTATAAAGAGAAACACCATTAAGAGATTTCTCAATGGTGTTTTTTATTGAAATCTAATGTATTATCTTTTTGTGAATTTTTTTGCTTTCACATTATTTCTTCTAAACTTCTGGCCGGCTACACGAAGTATATATTGTCCTGCAGTTAATTGAGAAACATCAATCGTGTTGTCATTTAATCTACCGTGTAATACCTTTCTTCCAGTGATATCAAAAACAGTATAGATTGGGTCTTCTATGTCCTCAATATTTGAGATGGTTAGGGTGTCAAGCGCAGGAATAGGGTATACAGAAAAATCTTCTGTTAAGAAATCATCTATACCTAGTACTCCACTTCCTTCTATAAGTTTGTGAGATACGTTGATATCTAAATCTTCAAAAATATCTACAATTCCAGATGGCCAGTAAATAGTTAAGGTTTCAATTTCAGTATCTTGTCCAATACCGAAATGAGTATTTAAAGAACTCATATTTCTAAAACCTTCTCCACTGCGTACATCTCTTATTTGCATTCCAGAAACCGTTGTTAGTTCTAGTCTTGCTCCAATACCGCCAATGTTACTTTCTACACCTACAGTATTAATTTTTAACCAGTTATTACTGTTTCCGTTATTTACAATTAGTTGGCCATTAGAAATAGCATCTACAAATCCATCATTATTAAGATCTCCAAAACCACCATTTCCAATATTCGTACTTGAAACAGTAAAAGTAAGGTCTCCATTACCATATAATATTCTTCCTCCAGATACGATATCTGCATTACCGTCATTGTCAAGATCATATGTTTGATTTTCAATGTCTGTAATATTAAAACCAGTAAGACCAGAAGCGCTAATTACATCTGTAAAGGTTCCGTTTCCGTTATTTCTCATGAGTCTATGGAACCCAGAGTTAAACGTGCTGGCTCCTATCCATCCGTCCATGTCTCCATCATTATCAAAATCTGCCCAAGCACTTGACCAGGTCTGCATATCATCTTCAAGATTTAATGATGCTGCACTTTCGGTATAAGTCCCATCTCCATTATTGACATGCATTTCATTATCTCTTCTTGCAGACTCTCCACCACATTTTGCAATAAACATATCTACATCTCTATCATTATCAAAATCTAACCATACAGATCCGTAGTGACCACCACTAGGATAATCTCCTAAACTACCTTGATTGTATATTAGGTTTCCGGTTCCATCATTAATGTAGTAAACATTTGGCTCAACATCATGACAAACAAAAGCATCTAGGTGGCCATCATTATTAATGTCTACAAAATTAGAGCGCTGAGAAAACACATATTCAGAACCAGATATTTCAGTATATCCTGTTCCTGTATTATTAGCTCTCATAAATGTAACACCATTACCCCCACCATATAATAGGTCAGTAAACCCGTTGCGATCATAATCTGCTGCTGCCAAACTCCAAGAAGGAGAATTGTTTGCATTTGAAGTAGCAATATTAGCTTCTACAAAACTTCCATTTTCCTGTTGGTAGAAAATTTGAACATTATTCGTTGAGATAGAAATGACATCGTCTAATGCATCTCCATTCATATCTACAATTCCTCTATCTGAATGGTTGGTTCCAATAGATTGAGTTGAAAAACTTACCTGTGCATTACTATATTGAGATATAGAAATAAGACAAGCAAAAAATAATAATTTTTTCATAATAGTTGTTTTAATTAATCACATGTTTGGTTAATTGAATTAATCCAGTCCTCCATAAGCAGTAATGCTTCTGTATGAACTAAATTTTGCCCAAATTGAGGCATTTTATAGGGCTCGTCTCCTGTGACAGACATCCTATAATATATTATTGAATTTTCTGGATCTCCAGGAGCAATATGTTTTTGCCCCATTAATCCAGGAATTGGCGTATCTGCGTCTACACATACCCCAGCATTTTCATCATTGTTTAATGTATCAGTGTATCCTAAACGGATTGATCTATAATCTCCTTGCCCACCATCGGTATGGCAATTTCCACAATTGATATCAAGATATGACTTTGCTCTTTGTTCTAATGATTGCGAAGCGTCTTTCCAGTCTACAACCGTTGTAATCGTTGCGGGTAAATTGTCTTCTAAGTAGCCAAAATCAATCAGTTTCTGTAATTGATTATTAATACCATCATCATAGTTGAGGTTCGAATTTATGTTTTGAGGTTTAATTCCTATAGGTACTGTTATAAAATCATTGGTATGGCAAATAATACATTGCTGTTTTGCAGGTATCCTATAATTTACAAACTTAGGCTCTCCCTCTTGTAACCATTCTATTTCTGTAAAATCTCCGTCTTCTGTGGTTTCTAAAAAGGCTTCTGTTTGGGCGTCATTCCATACATATTCAGCGAAATCCCAACCATTTGCGGTTTTCACCATAACTCGGGTTTCAATAATACGGGTTGTATTGCCAGGCAATACATTATTATAATAAAACATTTTTATAAGTGCGCTACCGGTTGGAAAAACTAATGCCTTATCATCTGCATTATAGGTTGCTTTTTCACCTACTGGGATCCAAACAAATCTTTCCTTAATGGCATAGTCTGTAAAAAGGGCGCTTATCGGTTTATAAGGAAGTACTCCATAAGCTGGGTCTATAGCATTAAGCGACCCATTAAAAAAGTTGTATTCAGAAAGAGTATTGTATGGAAAATTTGCTAAATCTAAAGTAACGGTTGTGTCTTGAAACACAGTAATGGCAACACTTTCTGTCTTACAACCCGTCCCGTCATTTTGACAAATAGTGTACTGAAATGTATCCTCTCCAAAGAAATTAAGATTTGGATCATATGCTATAACATCATCACGGAGGTCATCTGGAGTATTGTTATCATGTACCACAACATCTCCATTACTAGGATTTGTTAAGGAAAGTGTTCCGTTTATTGGAACGTTTATATCATTGTCAAAAATATTTATTGAAATTGTTTCCAAAGTAGAAACCCGAACAATGTCTTCTTGAGTTGTAATCTCCGATGTTAAAACAGTAATAGTAACCGTTTCTGTTTTACAACCGGTTCCATTACTTTGGCAAACAATATATTGAAAAGTATCAACACCTACAAAGTTAAGATTTGGACCATATTCAATAACATCATCACGAATATCACCTGGGGTATTGTTATTTGTGACAATAACGCTCCCATTGGCGGGATTGGAGATAGACAAATCACCTTCTTTTGGAATATTTAAATCATTACTAAAAATAGGTATAAGTATTGTTTCTAAGTTAGAAACTTCTACAAGATCTTCTTGAGTAGATATATCTAAGGGGATGAATGCATCATCATCATCTGAACCACAAGATGTGATTAGAAGAATAGCACTTAAAAATAAAACAGATAAAATTTTCTGCATGTGATATCATTAATTAAACAAGCCTCTAAAAATAAGGCTTTCCACAAAAACTTTCACTAAAGTAAGGGGATATTAATATTTATAATTTGAAAATGAGACTATTATGAGAAAATAGTGCGGTATGAATCCCAGTGTTTGTACATCAAATAGGCGTTTATAGCGGCGACAAAGATTGCTGGGCCTATATTAGGAATGTTAACAAATGCATGAAATAGCACAATATTTATAGAAATAGGGACTAACATTATAAGCGCTAATGGCACCCACTTTTTTGTAATTAATAGCAAACCGATGATTGCTTCACTCGCGCCAACTAGATTCATTATATATCCTTTTCCAACAGATTCGTGTCCAGAAAACCGTAGGGAACTAAAAAGGTGCTCGGCTTCAGCATAGCCTGTAAAGTCAAAATCTGGCATAAACCAGAAAAACTTGTTTAAGCCAAAAACTAAAAGCATAAGGCCTAAACCAATGCGTAAGATGGATTCGAATAATTTCATTGTATATTATTTTTTAGTGGGTTGTCCAAATATAGACCTAAAAAAACAATTACAATTACAAGGAAGGCTTATGTAAGTTTATTTGACACTAGGTGTTCTGCAATTTGTATCGCGTTTGT
>JBNMOX010000003.1:0-17239 GCA_051275835.1 Patiriisocius sp. | reverse complement strand
CAGGTTTAATAGATGGGTGGTTTGGAATAAATTCTAAAATGGGCCCTGATGGATCTAATAGAACGAATATAAGGGGTAAATGTATTCGATTTTTAGTTGATGGTATAGAGGTACATCCAGACCAAATTAATAGTACTACGATTGAACGCATTACCGTCTTTAATCCATATAGTATTATACCCTGTCCAGCAAGAGTTATTATAACGACGCGATATCACCCAGACATTATAGACCAAAAGTTACGTCGTTATGGTATTGATCCTTTAAAAAACAACAACTATACAGAAGAGGTTCCAGTGCTTGAAAATACGAATAATGAGTATTTTCAAGAAAGCAACATTACAGGAACGGTGTATTCAAATGCTACACCTATACAAAATGCGAGTATTCTCATTCAAGGAACCCTCAAAGAATACATAACAGATACCAAGGGTCAATTTTTATTAGCTGCTTCTGAGGGAGATATTTTAATGGTGAAACATTTGGGGATGTATCCTGAAACAGTGCTGGTAACAGAGCAAAAAAACTATGAAGTAACGCTTGCTACAAAGTCTGAAATACTAGCCGAGGTACAATTGTCTAAAAAAGTCAAAAAAATTGAAACTACATATGATAGGTATATTCCTGAACGTAGAATAGAAGTAGTGAATGGTAAAAAGTATGATGTTAGAAAAGTCTTTTTTAAAGAAGATTTAAACATGGCAGGAGAAGATATTTATGAAATGATTCGCATGGCTTCTAGTAGAATAATTGTTGAAGTAGATCAAAAGACATTTCAAAAAACGATTTTTTTTAAAACGGGAAGGGCATTAGAAAAAATACCACTTCAAACCATTGTAGATGGAAGAAACATTGATGTGGCAAGTGTAAACCCTCTTATGGTAGAGCGAGTTAGTGTGTATGTTGCTCCGCTTCGAAATTATTCAAAAATATTTATTACGACCAGAAATAACCCAGACGCCTATAAAAAATTTCTGGAAGACAGTGATATTACTTTAAAAAACAACAGGTATACAGAAGCGGTAGGTTCTCTAGAAGAAAAAGAGAATACCTACTTTAAAGAAAAAATAATACAAGGGGTTGTTCGCTCAAATAATAAAATACTACCACAGGCTAGTGTGTTTAGAAAAGGAACCTTAGAGGAAGTAATTACCAATAGAGAAGGTGTTTTTACCATCTCTGTTACACCAGGAGATGTCCTAGAAGTGAAACACTTGGGCATGCATCCAAAAATGGTCCTAGTTACATCTGATGACACCTACGATATTGCGCTTAAAAGCAAAACCGAAATACTGGAGGCGGTTGCTTTAGAAAACAATAAAGAGGCGCAAAAAGAAATCATTTTTCAAGAAACAGCATATGGTAAGAAGAATAGAAATGCTGTAGGATATAAAGTAGAAGATCAAGCGGCAAAATATATAGCTATAAATGACATAGACTTTATGCAAGTTGCCAATAAGCTTCCGGGTGTTGTTGTAGATCAGCAAACACAAAAAATGATGTTTCAGCGTAGTATGGCAACCATAAATGAACCTTCTGCTATACAATTTATGGTAGATGGTACGCCAGTTTCTCAACAAACGATACGTATTATAAACCCTCAAATAATTACCAATATAACCCTGCTTAAATCTGTAGCAGCAACTAATAAATATGGTATGAACGCCTCTTTTGGTGGCGTCATTTTAATTACAACAAAGAATAATACTAAAGGTGATTTTAACCGAAGACAAGTAAACGACATTACTTTAAAAGGCAATATCTATAAAGAAGAGGTTCCCACCTTAAATTTTGATGCCATACAGGCTAGTTATATAGATGATATTACCAGAGAAGAAAGCACCAAAATAAAGTTAAAAACCTATCATAATTTAAAGGCAGATTATATCGACAAGGTTGATTTTTATGTAGATATGACCTTGTATTTTCAACAACTTGATGCTGGTGTTGCTTCGATCATTCGATCAGATTTTGCGCAAATTGCTGGAGATAATATTAAAGCGTTAAGAATATTAGCATACCTCAATGAACACGCAGGAGAGTATTTAAATGCTCAAAAGGTATACGAACGAATTTTAGAACTTGCCCCTTCTCAAGCACAATCTTATAGAGATCTTGCTTTTATTTATCAAGAAACTGGGGAATATAATAAATCTTTAGAGTTGTATATTAATATGCTTGGAGATCAAGTAAAAGGCGTTGAATTTGCGCATTTGGAAGTCCCTATTAGCAATGAACTAAGGCGCTTGATAAGTTTACATAAAAACAAGATTGATTATAGCAGACTCCCCAATGATTGGTTAGCTGTAGATTTTAATATTGATGTACGTTTAACATTAGATTGGAGTGACCCTAATGCACCGTTTGAGTTTCAGTTTGTAAACCCTAAAAAGAAGTTTTACACCTGGCAATCAAGCAATCAAGGGCAGGGAAGCGAGCGTTCAAACCTTTCTGAAGAATTTATTGTAGATGATGCTGCATCTGGGAAATGGTTGGTCAATGTGCGGTATACCGGACAAGAAGACGAGATTCATATTCCTCCTTATTTGAAATATACCATCTATAAAGATTTTGGGACACCACAGGAAGAAAAAATGGTAAAACTAGTGCGATTAGACACCCAATTGGATAAGGTTACACTAGATAGTTTTGTGTATTAAGGTTCATGAAATTAATTAATGTATATAGACTTTACGATTGCTTCAAAGCAAATTAATAGTGAGTTAAGATAATTAGTTTCTTTACACAAAAGAGATAATACTATTACTACAGAGTATCTAAAAGTTAATTATAAAGAGGACATTAAAATTGTTTTTGAATGGAATAAATCTAACACAGATTTTGAAATACAATTTGTAAATCCTGAAAATAAATATTTCATATTTAGCCATACTTCTTTTGCAAATAAGACATTGCTTGAAGAAGAAGCAAAAAATGGATATTTTTCAAAAGAATTTATTATTAACGATGCAACCCCAGGAAAGTGGCTTATCAATTTTGAAGGAATTTCAGAAACAAATACACTGAATCCAACGATTTTAAAATATACCTTGTATAAAAACTATGGCTTGGCCAACCAAACAAAAGAAGCGAAACTAATTGACATTAGTAGATATAACACAAAAGTAACGCTAGATTCTTTTTTATATTAACGTTCCCCATTCCACTCAGCAAAAAATTGCGCAAGAAATCGTTCCATATAGCTATGGCGCTCTTGCGCAATTTTTTTGCCTGTAACGGTGTTCATGGTATCTTTAAGAAGCAGGAGTTTTTCATAAAAATGATTGATGGTGGGTGCGGTAGAAACTTTGTATTCTGCTGGAGACATATCTAGTCTTGGAGTAATTACGGGGTCATATAAAGCCCTGTTTTTAAAACCTCCATAATTAAAAGTTCGCGCGATACCAATAGCGCCTAATGCATCGAGTCTATCTGCATCCTGGACCACTTCTAATTCTTTGGAGTGAAATGTTTTTGTAGTATTTCCGCCTTTAAAAGAAACATGTTCAATGATTTTTATAACATGTGCTATGATTACTGCTGAAATATCCTCTCCATCCAAAAATGCCTTTGCTTTTTTAGGTCCTACCGTTTCATCTCCATCATGAAATTTACTGTCTGCAATATCATGTAATAAAGCTCCAAGTGCCACCACAGTAATATTTACCTCCTCTTCTTTAGCAATTAATAGCGCGTTTTTATAGACACGTTCTATATGAAACCAATCATGTCCACCTTCAGCACCCCTTAATTCTAGTTGTACAAAAGCAATTGTTTTGTCAATTATATTATTGTATAATTTGGACATTTCTGTCATATTTGAATGTTTCAGTCGTTTGTATAAGGGATAGATATTTTAACGCAAAATTGGCATTAATTATTGAAACAAATAAGTCAATTTGATGACTAATAAAAAAATTGTCACCTCTAGGTATAACCAAACTAAAGTTATGAAAACCATTTTTATTTCAGCTACAAAATCGTGTATTTTGCTATGGATGTTATTAGGAACAACTGTGCTTATAGCACAACAAAAAGAAATCATTACGGGATTTGTTAATAGTTCAGATGGCCCTATTCAAGGTGCAACAGTAACCGCGAAAAACACCTTTAATGAAGTGGTAACCAATACAGAGGGAGCGTTTACTATTAAGGTGACGGAAGAGGATACTGTCCTTGAAATCAACTCATTTGCCATGGAGTATCAAGAAGTGGCAGTTGATAGAAAGAACACGATGACTATTACACTGGACTTTGATGGACAATTATTGGATGAGGTACTTATAAAAGGAAAAACAAAAGAAAAAGAAGAGATTGTAGAAACAGCCTACGGAAGACAAAATAAAAAATCATTAGGGTATAGCACTTCCCAAGTACTCAACGAAAATGACATTAAAGGTACTGACATTTCTGTATTTGATGTCTTACGTAAAATGCCAGGGGTAGAAATATATGGTACCCCAGGGATTAACCAGTCCATACTTTTCACAAAGAATAAAAGTCTTACATCACAGCCACCAGGAGTTGTGCTAGATGGAGTCTTGCTAGATCAAAGTATTTTAAACACCATGAATCCTAGTGAAATTGCATCAATAAAATTATTAAAAGGGCTCAATGCTACCTTACGTTATGGGCAACTGGGCTCTGGAGGGATTATTTTAATTGTCTCTAAACTAGGAAAAGGTAACGTAATAACCAAAGAAGACAAAGTAAAATCATTACAAGTAAAAGGGAATGAATATGTAGCGTCTGTGGCGCCATTGGCTTCTATAAATACGAAATCCGATCTTATAAAGGCCCTTGAAAAAACAAGTACTTTTGAGGAAGCAAAAGCATTATTTGAAAAAGAAAAACGAAAAGAAGCGACCAACACCATTCCGTTTTATATAGAAACATCCGAGTATTTTTTGCGATGGGATAAAGCCTATTCGTTCAAAATATTGGCTACCATTGCCAAACTTGCACCAAACAATCCGAAGGCATTAAAGGCATATGCCTTTACACTGGAAGAGCGTGGAGAGTATAAAAAAGTAGTAAGTATTTATAATAGAATTTTAGCATTACGCCCTGAGAGTGCCCAAGCATATAGAGATGTAGCATTAGCTTGTGAAGCTGCCGGAGATTATGATACAGCTTTTGCCTTATTCTATCAAATTGTATATAATACCATTCCCAATGTAGATTGTTCTGGAATACAAGAACTAGCCTATAATGAGTTTAGACACTTATTAGCCTTTCATAAGGCCAAAGTACCTTTCCAAAAGTTACCAAACGAAATGCTAAGCCTAGATTTTAAACATGACATTAGAATTGTGTTTGAATGGACCCAGGCCAATGTAGATTTTGACATACAATTTGTAAGTCCGGACCGTAAATTTTTTAATTGGACCCATACTAAATTTAATACTAAAAGTTTAATTCAAGAAGAGATCAATCAAGGATATGCTATTAAAGAACATATTATAGATGATGCAGATAAAGGTCCTTGGATTATCAACATGGAGTTTTTAGAAAATGAAAGGCCCAAAAACCCTACCTTTTTAAAATACACGGTATTTCAAGACTATGGAATGCCTGCCGAAACGAAGACGACTAAGATTATACCCATGAAAGACCTTCAAAACAAAGTAACAATAGGTCGTTTTATAAATAAGTAATCATTCATTTTTGATGTGTTGTGAAATAGTGTTTTCAACGGTAGCAATAAGAGCTTCTGTGGTGTGTTCCGAAATTTTAATGGCTGGATGTGCGTGATGTTTTAAATGGACTCCCACAGGTATTGGAAACATACCATAGCGTTGTAACTGCCAAGAATTATTAATACTTACAGGAAGTACGTATCCTTCTGGTATTTGCTCAAATAAGGTTTTTAATCCCCGTACTTTAAATGGCTTGGGGTTTCCGTCCCTGCTTCGGGTACCCTCAGGAAAAATGACAACACTTCTATTGTTTTTTGCCGCATACTGCCCTACATTAATGATTTTTTGTGTGGCCTGTTCAGGTTTATTTCTATCAATAAGTACGGAAGCTCCATGTCTTAGGTTGTATGATATGGAGGGAATTCCTTTGCCTAATTCTTTTTTAGAAATAAAGGCTGGGTGTCGTTTTCGCAAATACCAAATAATAGGGGGTATGTCCCACATGCTTTGATGATTGGATACAATCACTAAGGGAACATTTTTGGGTAAATCTCCTTCAATAGTAAAGGTAAACCGGGTGCCTAAGACATTCAAACAACGCATTAAAAACCAATTTAAAACATCAACAGAATCTTTGTGGACTTTGTATCCAAAGAGATTAAGGCATAACCATTGTATAGGGTGAAACACGGTAACGGCGAATCCGAAACAGAGGTAAAACAATACACTAAAAGGATAGCTAATGATTTTTAACAAGGCTTGATTTTTAATAGTTCCAAATGTATGAAAATAAAAAATTCCGTTTAATCAAAAAGATTAAACGGAATTTTTTATATAAACGCTTATTCAGACTAGCAATGCTCGTTAAAAGCTCCTTTAAGGTTTTCTGCAATCATGTCTGCAGGGCGGCCTTCAATGTGGTGACGTTCTAGCATATGAACCAATGCTCCATTTTTAAATAAAGCCATAGCAGGTGAACTTGGAGGAAAAGGGATCATTTGTGCACGTGCAGCATCTACTGCATCGCGATCAACACCTGCAAATACCGTTACTAAATGATCTGGTGTGTTGGTGTTTTCTAATGACATACGAGCCCCTGGGCGCGCATTGGCAGCAGCACAACCACAAACAGAATTAACAACAATTAATGTCGTTCCTTCTTTGCTTAGTGCTTCCGTTACGTCTTGCTCTGTATGTAATTCTGCAAACCCAATAGCCGTAAGGTCTTCACGCATAGGTTTTACTAATTCTGGTGGATACATATTCTTATAATTTTAAATTGTTTTAATCTGGTTGCAAAGATACTCAATAAGTTTCTTAAAGGTTCGCCAAATTTTAGGGGGTATTTTGAAATTCAATTCCACATAGTGTAACAATTTAGCGTATTCCTTTACTTATCTTTGCACCATAAAAGATATATATGTTTAGTATTTTAGGAGCCATCGTTGGTTATAGTATTTATAGATTCCCAGGTGCCATCGCCGGCTTTTTCTTAGGAAGCTTCATTGACAAAATGAATGGAAGTAAAAGAAGAGGCGCCGGACAACGTAGCCAGCGGGATATTTTTAATGATGTATTTGACCAACAGCGTGGAAAAACAGTAAATCCAGCAGACTTCGAGATAAACCTCTTATCCTTAGCATCTTTTGTTATTAAAGCAGATGGCACCGTGAGTCAGAGTGAGTTAGATTATGTGCGCCAGTATTTTGTTCAGGCCTATGGTAAAGAACGTGCTAATGCTACCTTTAAGGTGTTTAATGATGTCATTAAAAAAAGCGATATGTCTTCGCAGCGTATTGCTGCTGTACTTCGTTCTAAAACCAGATATGAGTCTAGATTACAAATTTTACATTTCTTGTTTAGTATTGCCAATGCAGATGGAACGGTAACGACTAGTGAGGTAAACGTGATCCAGCAAATTGCAGGATACTTGGCCATACAATCTGCAGATTTTCAGAGTATCAAAGCGATGTTCTTTACGAATCCAGACAGTGCCTATAAAATACTAGAGATAGAAAAAACAGCCACTGTTGCCGAAATTAAAAAAGCCTACCGTACCATGGCCAAAAAGTACCATCCAGATAAGTTGATTGATATGGATGAAGCCTATAAGAAAGGTGCTGAAGATAAGTTTAGAAAAGTACAGGAGTCCTACGAGCAACTTCAGAAAGAACGCGGGTTTTAATCGATTCGATTATTTTCAGACACTAATATTTCTAAAAGTTGATTGGTATTTAAATACTGAAAATAACGTGTGGTTGCTTTAAAGTTTTCATCCAAAAAAATCAAAGCTGGTAGGCTAAATGGCTTGTTTTTCTGCGCTGCCATCAGCAAGGGTATTTGATGTACCGGATTGCGTTTCTTTATGCGCTCATTTATAAAAACTTGACTTCCAAAAACAATAGTATCCTTAGATTCTACATTCATTTTTACCGCATAATAATGTAGGTTCAGTTCTTTTATAATGGCGCTTTTTGTAAAAACATCTTTCTGCATTTTTAGACAAGGAGCACACCAATCTGCATAAAAATCTATAAATACTTTTTTAGGATTCATCGCTAAGGAATCTTCCAGTTGCCTAAAATCTAGCCACTGTATTTTTGGCTGGTTTTGTGCAAAACCAGCCAAACTTAGCTGTAGTACTGCAATTACTAAAATGAATCTACTATTCAATTTCTATAAAGAGTTTATGGTCAAGCCTAGAAAAAAGCTTCGAGGCATACCGGGTCCATATACAAAGTTACTATCTCTGTTTTTTCCAGTATCAAAATCGTCTTGATAACTGTTTGTTACATTTTTAATACCCCCGTATAATTCGAGCCCTGTTCCTATATTATTAAGCTCAAATTTGCGTCCTACTCTAAAACTTAGTTCCGTAAAAGAAGGGGTTCTAAAATATTCATCAACCGTTTGTCCTGTGTTTTCGCCTGCAAAATGAGCAATATCCATAGGTCCTGTATAGACAAGGTTTGCACTAGCAGTCCACTGTTTGGTAGGAGTATATGTTAATGTTGCATATCCATATTCGTTTGGGGTTCTTAAAAATTCCCGTTTAGGGGCGAGGTCTTCAATAGTTTCTACGGCATCATCAAATTTACTAGATTGGATGGTGAACCCAGCATCTACTTGGATTACATAATCAAAATTAGCCCGTCCTTCCAGTGTGATACCTTTTACTGTTGCTCCGCTACCGTTTCTTTTTTCAAAGAGTTCGCCAAATTCGTCTTCTCCCACTGGGAATAAGAAAAACGCATCATCTAAATGTGTATAAAATCCTTCCACTGTAAAACCAGCAATAAAATGTTCTGTTGCTTTATCATAATTTACGGAGGCTGTAAAACTGTTAGAACGCTCTTCAATTAAATTTTCAGCTAAAGCAATTCTAGAAACTCCTCCGCCTGCAAAAGCGATATGTAAATCTGTGTCAAATGCCTGTGGAGCTCTAAAACCTGTTCCCCAACCCGCACGAAATTGGGTTGTTTCTTGAAATTTATACAGCAGTGACATACGCGGACTAAAAACTACATTGTTAACAAGGTTGTGATCATCCAGTCTAAAACCAGCTAAGAAATTTATTTTTTCAGTAACATCCCAGTCATTTTGAACAAATGCACCTAAGTTTTTTGTGGTTTGATCAACAAGAAATTGGTAGGAAGGAATCTCATCAAAAACATCGTCATAAACATATTCAACACCACCCGTAAGTGTTGTTTTCCCAACTAAGAAACGATCAAATCTATGATTCACCTGGATACCCCCTTGATGTGTACTTACATCTGATATTCCGTATGGAGGGTTTGCATAAAATGCTTGTTGCTCTATTGGATCATCTGGGATGATTCCTGTGTAGTGATCACGATCTGTTTGCTGGCCTCCATAATAGGCTATAAATGAACTTTTATCTTCATTGAAATTAATTTGATAATCAAGACTCCCCATCAATACATTGTGGGTGCGTTCTTCAGATTGTTCTGCGAGAAATGCTACTTTATCCGTAATTTCACCTCCATACCGGTATTCATACAAACTAGAAAAACTCATTTCTAATTTTGAATTTTCAGTGGGAAGAATGAAGGCATTCACACCAAAGGAATTATCTTTTAGAGAAGGTAACTCAGAATAGTTGTCGCCGTTAGCATCAAAAACCCCTCTTTCTCGACGGTTTACAAAAAAAGTAGCGCCAGCATTATAGTCTTTACTAACTACTGTCGCATTTCCGCTTAGCACCTGCTGTTCTGCATCGCCGTCAATACTTTCAAAGGTATAATTTAAACGATATTCATTTTTTTTAGGGATTTTAGTAATAACGTTTACAGTACCACCTATTGCGCTAGATCCATATAGTGCTGAAACACCGCCGCGAACCACTTCAATACGTTCAATCATGTTTACGGGGATTTGCTGTAAGCCATACAAACCAGTTAGTGGGCTAAAAATAGGGCGACTATTGATTAAAATTTGCGAATAGCCCCCTTGAAGACCATTCATTCTTAGCTGCGTGTAGTTACACGTCTGGCAGTCTGTCTCTACGCGCAATCCTGGCTGAAATCTAAGTCCCTCAGATAAATCTGTAGCAACAACTTGAGCTAATGTTTCACTATTAATTAGGTTTACAATTACAGGAGAGTCTATTCTTCGTTTCGGTGTACGGGTTCCAGTAACCACTACTTCACTTAAAACTTCGTCATTTGCCTCTAGTTCAACATGTAGTGTAATCGTTTTTTCTGCATTAATTTCTATAATTTTTTCTACGGGAATATAGCCCTGCGATTGTGCAATTAAGGTGTAAGTGCCAGGAGATACCTCTAAACTATAGTTTCCATTGGCTGATGCGCTTGTGCCTTCAGAGCCACCTTTTATGTAAATAGAAGCAAAGGGAACAGCTTGGTTCTTTGAAGTCACTTTTCCCTTAATCGTACTCTTAACTTCTTGTGCATAGGAGGAAAAGCTCATAAAAAGCGCTAGTAAAAGTAAATTTTTCATAAAGTAAATATATAATTAGGTTTGTGTAATTATAATTTTAGACAAAACTAAACATTAGTTTTTGAATAAAAAAAATTATATTTGCTTCTATATAAAATTAATATGACACTTGCTGAAGAAAACTACTTAAAAACAATCTTTCATTTAGAGCGTAAACTTAAAAGTGACGTCAGTACAAATGCCATAGCCGAGCGTATGGAGACACGAGCTTCTTCCGTAACAGATATGATGCAAAAGCTAGCAGATAAAAAAATGCTGGTGTATAAAAAGTATAAGGGAGTTCAATTAACTGAAAAAGGAAAAAAAGCAGCAGCTTATGTGGTAAGAAAACATAGACTTTGGGAAGTTTTTTTAGTCGATAAACTTAAGTTTCACTGGGATGAGGTACATGAAATTGCAGAGCAGATGGAGCATATACAATCTGAAGAGTTAATTAAAAGATTAGATGCTTTTTTGGGCCATCCAGATTTTGATCCCCACGGAGATCCTATTCCGGATAAAGACGGGAATATTAAAAAGGCAGAAAAAAGATTGCTTTCTGAACTCATTAAAAACCAAATAGGCATTTGTGTAGGAGTGAAAGAATCCAGCCCAGAGTATTTACAATATTTAGACAAAAAGAAAATAAGTATTGGCACCAAAATCAATGTAATAGGCAAAGAATTTTTTGATGGCTCTATGATTATCCAAGTAGGAAAAGATCAATTTTTTATATCGAAACAAATAGCTGAAAATTTATACGTTCAAACACATTAGAATGATGAAAAGAATTATAATAATACTCGTTTTAGTCACTGTTTTAAGTTGCAAAAACAAGACAGAAGCTTCTGGAAAACTTCGCGTAGTCGTAAGCACCTCCATGCTTACAGATTTAGTTAAAAATATAGGGGGAGATCTTATTGAAATAGAAGGATTAATGGGCGCAGGGGTAGATCCACATTTGTATAAAGCGAGTGAAGGAGATGTTTCAAAACTATTTAATGCAGATGTGATTTTCTATAACGGCTTACACTTAGAAGGTAAATTGGTGGAGGTTTTTGAGAAAATGGAAGCGAATAAAACGACCATTGCCTTGGGAGCATATTTAGCAAAAGAAACACTCATTGGTTCTGAATATTTTGCCTCAAATTATGATCCGCATGTGTGGTTTAACATTCAATACTTTAAACAGTTTTCAGATAAAGTAACGAGTGTCTTGTCTGAGAAGGATCCTGAAAATGCGATTAGCTTTAAAGCGAACAATCAAAAATTTCAGCAAGAATTAGACCTCCTTGAGATTGCTGTTAAAAAGACCATCGCTAAGCTTCCAAAAGAGAAAAGAATTTTGGTGACAGCGCATGACGCTTTTAATTACTTCGGAAAATCGTATGGATTCCAAGTCGTAGGTTTACAAGGTTTATCTACAGCAACCGAAGCAGGGGTGCAAGATGTCCAAAAACTGTCTGAGTTTATTATTAACAATAATGTAAAAGCTATTTTTATAGAGAGTTCTGTGCCAAGACGAACCATTGAAGCCTTGCAAGCCGCAGTGCTTTCAAAAGATCATGAAGTCATTATAGGAGGTTCTTTGTTTAGTGATGCGTTAGGTAATGCAGGCACTCCAGAAGGCACTTATGTAGGAATGTTTCAGTATAATGTGAATACCATTGTTAACGCTTTACAATAAAAAGACATGTCACAAAAAATAGCCATACAAGTAGATGATCTAACGGTAGCCTATAACTATAAGCCTGTATTATGGGATATAGATTTAGTCGTTCCAGAGGGTGTTTTGATGGCTATTGTGGGTCCCAATGGCGCCGGAAAGTCTACACTCATAAAATCTGTGTTAGGCATTATTGACCCTATTGCTGGGAGTGTTTCCATTTATGGGAAACCTTATGAAAAACAAAGAAAATTGGTTGCCTATGTACCTCAAAAGGGAAGTGTAGATTGGGATTTTCCAACCACAGCATTAGATGTTGTAATGATGGGTACCTATGGTAGTTTGGGCTGGATTAAAAGACCAGGACAAAAGGAAAAGAAAGCATCTTTAGAAGCACTTGAAAAAGTAGGGATGTTGTCTTTTAAAAGCAGACAAATTAGTCAGTTAAGTGGTGGACAGCAGCAGCGGGTCTTTTTGGCCAGAGCCCTAGTGCAAAACGCCTCTATTTATTTTATGGATGAACCTTTTCAAGGCGTAGACGCAACAACCGAGATTGCTATTATCAATATTTTAAAAGAACTGCGCAAAGCTGGAAAAACAGTTGTAGTAGTACATCATGATTTACAAACCGTTCCAGAATATTTTGATTGGGTTACATTTTTGAATGTAAAGAAAATTGCCACGGGACCTGTAAAAGACATCTTTAATGATGACAATTTGACGAAGACCTATGGGATTAATTATAAGGTAGCTGTGAATAAATAGATCAATCACAAACCCTACCGTCTACGAACTAAAGACCACCGACTATCATGAGCCTAAGCGAATATTTCAACCTTCTATTTACAGACTACACCCTACGTACCATTACCTTAGGGACTGCTGTATTGGGTGCTATTTGCGGAATGTTAGGTAGTTTTGCAGTACTACGGAAGCAAAGTTTGTTGGGAGACGCTATATCGCATGCAGCCCTACCAGGGATTGCGATTGCTTTTTTAATAACAGGAGCTAAAGACACCAATATGTTGCTCTTGGGTGCTTTGGTAAGTGGATTGATAGGTACCTTTTGGATTCGCGGAATGATTACCAAAACACATTTAAAAAGTGATACTGCTTTAGGTTTAGTCTTATCACTATTCTTTGGTTTTGGAATGTTGTTACTCACTTTTATACAAAAACAGCCCAATGCCAATCAAGCAGGACTGGATAAATATTTGTTTGGCCAAGCAGCTACTTTGGTAGAAAGCGATGTCATCCTTATGGTTATCGTAACAGCCATAGCCTTGGGGGTTATCTTATTGTTTTGGAAAGAATTTAAACTCCTTCTTTTTGATGCAGACTATACAAAGACCTTAGGGTTTAACACGAAGTTTATAGATATCTTAATTACCTTTTTTATTGTATTAGCCATAGTACTTGGACTACAAACGGTAGGCGTAGTACTTATGAGTGCCATGTTATTAGCCCCTGCAGCAGCAGCAAGACAGTGGACCAATAGTTTGGGAGTCATGGTGTTTCTTGCCGCTATTATCGGTGCTTTTTCTGGGGTATTTGGAACTGCCATTAGTGCCAGTCAAAACAATCTATCTACAGGGCCTGTTATTGTATTGGTCGCTAGTTTCTTTGTGGTGTTGTCTTTTATATTTTCTCCAGGAAGGGGCTTATTATTTAAGCAAATAAGATTGATAAAAAATAGACGCGATTTACAACTCAAGAAAACCTTGCAATTTATGTTTGGTATTGCCAAAACACATGATAATACCTCACACCCGCATGCCATAAAAATTTTAAATAACTTTCAGGGATTTACGCAAAAATCCTTGCGTAAAATGGAAGAAAATGAGTGGATCCTCTTAAACAAACAAGAGTGGTCTCTCACATCAAAAGGTTTTGCCCAGGCAAAAAATTTATTTAACCAACAAGAGCAACATGACTAATCCTCAAATAGAAATACAGCTTATTGCTGCTTTGGTCGCTGTTGCCTGTGCTATTCCTGGGGTGTTTTTGGTACTCCGTAAAATGGCTTTAATTAGTGATGCAATAAGTCATTCCATTTTACCAGGAATTGTATTAGGATTTTTTATAACCCAAGATCTTAATTCGCCTTTGTTAATTATCCTGGCTGCTTTTACCGGGATTATTACGGTGGTCTTGGTAGAGCGTATTCAAAAAACAGGATTGGTGAAAGAGGATACGGCCATTGGGCTCGTGTTTCCTGCGCTCTTTAGTATTGGTGTAATACTAATTGCCAAAAATGCCAATGATGTACATCTAGATATAGACGCTGTATTGCTGGGCGAATTAGCCTTTGCTCCTTTTGATAGATTGTTTATAGCAGGTGTAGATGTAGGCCCGAAATCTTTATGGATTATGGGTGTTATTTTACTTATTACTGTCACCTTATTGTTATTATTCTTTAAAGAACTAAAAGTAAGTACTTTTGATATAGGGCTGTCTTCTGCCCTAGGTTTTTCGCCTGCTATTATGCATTATGGCTTGATGTCTGTTTCTTCAGTAACCGTTGTAGGCGCTTTTGATGCCGTAGGTGCTATCTTGGTTGTGGCGCTTATGATTGCACCCGCTGCTGCTTCTTATTTGCTCACTTCAGATCTTAAAAAAATGCTTTGGTTGTCTGTGTTTTTTGGGGTTTTCGCAGCCATTGGTGGATATTGGGTGGCGCATTGGCTAGATGCTTCGATTGCAGGTTCTATAGCAACGGTGCTTGGGTTGATATTTTTATTGGTGTATTTTTTTGCCCCAAACAAGGGATTAATTTCTGTAATGTATCGTCAAAAACAGCAGCGCATAGAGGTATCATTACTTACCTTTTTATTGCATTTAAACAACCACCAAGAATTAGAAGAAAGACATATCAATCATTTGCGGGAACATATTAATTGGCAACAAGTAAAAGCAAAAACAGTGGTAGCATTGGCATTAGATAATAACATGATTACCATAACAGATGACATTATTTCTTTGACTGAAAAAGGAACGGATTTTACCCATGCAGCTTTAGCGTATATCATCACCAATAAAGACGAAAAAATAGAACATTTAAAAGATGATTTCTTTTTGTTTAGAGGCTAAATTTTTTTTTGAAACTCAACATAATTTTTAAAGTCTTTAGTATAGAAAAACACAACATGAAAAAATTACTACTCATACTTTGTATTACCATTGGATCGCAAGCAATTGCTCAAAAAGATGTGGCAGTGCCTACGATTGCTTTTAAGGCGCCCCTAGGAAAAACGATCACCAGAAATGAGGTATCTATTACTCTTAGCGAGATTTTAGAAGATTCTAGGTGTCCAAGTGATGTTACTTGTGTTTGGGCGGGTAGGATTCGTGCAAAAGTAGTGGTTAGCATATCGGGAAAACAAACAGAAACTGTTGTCGTTGTTTTTGAAAGAGGAAAACAAACCGTTCTTGCTACGACAGAAAATTGCATATTTAAGGCAATAAAAATAAGCCCCTATCCCTCATCAGCGAACAAGAATGACCTAGCATATGAACTCTTAGTTGTCGAAACCTGTACCATTTCCGAAGAAGAATAAGGTATTAAAAAAACACTAATGGCATCCGCAATTATCGTTACCGCATTTGGTGTTTCCGCCATCTAGTGTGCCCACCTTTTTTTTCTTTTTTTCTGAAAAAGGAGACCATATAAACTTGTTACATACATAGCCAGCGGCTAAGAGAAAGGTGATGATGACTAATAGTTGTTGCATACTTTCTTATTTAAACCATTGATACGCTCCTAGCGCAGTAATGTAAGCAATGGCTGTCATGATTATTAATTGCCACATAGGCCATTTCCAGCTATTTGTTTCTCGTTTCACCACAGCAAGTGTACTCATACACTGCATCGCAAAAGCATAAAATAATAATAAAGAAACACCACTGGCGAAATTAAACAAGGGTTCTCCAGTTTTTACATTGGTTTCTGCAGCCATTCTATTTTTGATGGTTTCTACATCATCATTCCCCACACTATAAATAGTGGCCAAGGTACCTACAAAAACTTCACGGGCCGCAAAAGAACTTATTAAAGCAATTCCAATTTTCCAGTCATACCCCAAGGGTACTACAGCAGGTTCAATAAATTTACCTGCATGACCAATATAACTATGCTCTAATTTAAAGGAAGCTATTTTGGTTTCAAGCGCTTCTTCTGAAATGTTCGTGCCCGCATTTTCTTGTTGTACAATGGCTTCTGCTTTATTAAAGTCGCCTGGACCGTAAGAAGCTAGGACCCAAAGTATAATAGAAATAGCCAAAATGATTTTACCGGCACCCAGTACAAACGATTTTGTTTTTTCTATAACCGTAATTCCAACGTTTTTAAACATGGGTAATTTGTAGT
The DNA here is from genome assembly GCA_051275835.1 of Patiriisocius sp. Classification (GTDB taxonomy): domain Bacteria; phylum Bacteroidota; class Bacteroidia; order Flavobacteriales; family Flavobacteriaceae; genus Patiriisocius. The sequence continues at coordinate 606 of JBNMOX010000003.1, read as the reverse complement.
TAGGCATTTCTACTACAAAGAATGTTTTGCTACGTATTTTTAATACTTTGTCTAGCATCCAAGCCGATACAATCGCAGCAGCAAAGCCCAGTAGATACATAAACATTAAGGTAAGCGCCTGCAGACCAAAAATACCTAATATACGTTGCTCTGGAATAACCAATTCAATGATAATAAGATATACAGGTAGCCTTGCAGAACAGGTAGTAAAAGGCGTTACCAAAATAGTAATGAGACGTTCTTTCCAGTTTTCTATATTACGCGTTGCCATGATGGCTGGAATAGCACAAGCTGTACCAGCAATAAGCGGAACCACACTCTTACCACTCAATCCAAAACGGCGCATCACGCGATCCATTAAAAAAACCACACGACTCATATAACCGCTTTCTTCTAGAATAGAAATAAAGAAAAACAAAAAGGCAATTTGAGGAATGAAAATGACAATACCTCCTAAGCCAGGAATAATACCTTCTGCAATAAGGTTGGTAAAAGCTCCAACAGGGAGCGCATTTTTAGTCCACTCGCTTAAGGATGCAAAGGTGCTATCTATAAAGTCCATGGGGTAACTACTCCAATCAAAAATGGCTTGAAAAATGAGTAATA
>JBNMOX010000002.1:0-19624 GCA_051275835.1 Patiriisocius sp. | reverse complement strand
AATAATGGAGAGCAACGATATCTATCTTCATGGTATTCATTGTACAAACCATCTAGTGTTTCAACACACCAATCAATTCCCTTTTCGTCTGCCCAAGCAAGGAGGCCTTTCGGGTAATTCACTCCTTTAGTCATGGCATTATCAATATCATTCACGCTTGCTATGTTTAAGAACAAAGCATCTGCTGCTTCGTTGATAAGCATCACAAGAATTCTTTCAAAAATAGCATGCAATAAAGCTACATCTTCTTGCGGCTTAGGCTTAACCGCTCCTTCATTGTAATCATAAAATCCTTTTCCAGATTTTCTACCTAAATATCCTGCTTCTGCAAAACGTTTTTGTGTAAAAGATGGCTTATACCGGGGATCATTATAGAAGGCAGTAAATACGGTTTCTGTTACCGTATAGTTTACATCATTTCCAATGAAATCCATCAGTTCAAAAGGTCCCATTCTAAATCCTCCCACACTTTTCATAGCAAAGTCAATGGTGGCAAAATCTGCAATTCCCTCTTCGTACACTCTAAGTGCTTCCCCGTAAAAGGGTCTTGCTACTCTGTTTACAATAAAGCCCGGGGTATCCTTGGCAACAGCTACTACTTTTTTCCAGCTTTTAATGGTTTCTTCTGAAAGATTAAGGACTTCAATACTGGTTTGAATGGCAGGAATTACTTCCACCAATTTCATTAAGGGTGCTGGATTAAAAAAATGAATCCCGACACAACGTTCTGGTTTCTCTAAAGACGAAGCAATAGATGCGATAGACAATGAAGAGGTATTGGACGCAATAATACAATGGTCACTTACATAGCTTTCTAACTCCTGAAAGACTTTCTTTTTAATATCAAGGTTCTCGACAATAGCTTCTATCGTTATATCACTATCTGCTAGTGCTTGCAAAGAATTTACATAGGATATATTTCCTTGAATACTATTTTTCTCTTCAGAAGTAATACGTCCCTTCTCCACCAAACGATTGGTGATTTTTTCTAAAGCAGCTGCTGCTTTATCAAGTACTGCCTGATTTAAGTCAAACAATTTCACAATACATCCAGCAGTTGAAGCTACTTGTGCAATACCCGAACCCATGGTTCCTGCTCCTATGATTCCTACTCTTTTAATCATTTAATTTCCTTTAAATTCTGGTTTTCTTTTTGCTACAAAAGCAGCAACACCTTCGGCATAATCTTTAGTTTGCGCTGCTTCAATTTGTAATGTACTCTCTAACTCAAGCTGAGAACTTAAATCATTACTCATAGACTCATTCAAAAGTCGCTTGGTCAAACCTAAGGCCTTGGTTGGCATTTTCGCCATTTTTGTCGCTAATGCTAGTACTTCATCCTTGAATATTTCAGAAGGAATTACCTTATAAATCATTCCTAAACGTTCGGCTTCTTCTGCCGAAACTTTATCTCCTAACATCATGAGCGCTGCAGCTTTTCCAAAACCAACAAGTCTTGGTAAAAAAAATGTTCCTGCGCTATCTGGCACTAAACCAATGTTACTAAAGGCTTGAATAAAACGTACCTTTTCATGGGCAACTACAATATCACACGCTAAAGCTATGTTTGCTCCCGCTCCTGCAGCAACTCCGTTTACGGCAGCAATAATTGGTTTTTCAATAGCTCTAATTCTTGTTATTATAGGATTATAATGCTCCTCTAGAATTTTTTTAAACCCAGGATTTAACTCTGGAGTAGTCACTTCTTTTAAATCTTGACCCGCGCAAAAAGCTTTCCCAGCTCCAGTAATAACAATAGCACGTACTTCTGGATTGTTCTCACAAGCATCTAATTCATTTTGAAACAACAAGGCCATCTCACGATTGAAACTATTAAATACTTCTGGACGATTTAAGGTTAAGTTGGCTACGCCATTGGTTATATTGGTTGTAATACTTTTCATATCTATATACGCTTGGGAATAACATCCCAATAGCCCCCTACAAAGGAGAAATTAATTTATTGTTATTTCAAACATTTAAAATAATCAAAAGGTTCTAAACAATCATCACATTTAAACAATGCTTTGCATGCGGTAGATCCAAACTGACTTACTAAATGTGTATTTGTACTTTTACATTGAGGGCAAATTACTTTTTTTGCATTTCCTAGCAACACTTCTTTATCGGCTGTTTCAGATAAAGGTCTAGCAATACCATAGGCCTCCATTTTTTGTAATCCAGCTTCGCTTATCCAATCGGTGCTCCAAGCAGGTGCTAGCACTAGTTCAACACTTACTTTTTTTCCTAAAGGTTCAAAAGCAGCTTTTAAATCATCACCAATCACATCCATTGCTGGACAACCAGAATAGGTAGGCGTAAGTTTTACTTTAATGACACCAGCTACTTCAATGGCTTCTCTAATAACCCCTAAATCTAAAACGGTTAGTACCGGAATTTCAGGATCACTTACTTGTTCCAAAACTGGAATAAGGTGTGTGTCGATATTAGCCTGTGTTGTAGTCATTAATCTTTCTGAAGATTTTACCACTCCATATTTGGATAGGTACGTTGCATGTATTGCAAATCACTTAATATGTACCCCATATGCTCGCTATGGATTCCTTTTTTACCGCCTCTTGTGAAATACTTTCCTTCTGGAACAGTAAGATTTGATTCATTCAGTAATGCTGAAACTTCATTATAATATGTTTGTTTAAACGTTGAAGTATCTACTCCTATTCCTTCTGCAATCATTGCAATGTCTGCTTTGGTTAGATCAAAAAGCTCATCAGTGTATGCCCACAAATCATCAATAGCTTCTTGCATCTTCCCCTTGCTTTCTTCTGTTCCATCCCCTAATCGCTTTACCCAGTCTCCTGAAAAGCGTTTATGATAGCTAACTTCCTTTATTGCTTTTTTTGCAATTGCAGCCAGCGTCTCATCTTTACTGTTTAGCATTTCAGTCATAAATAGTACGTGAAATACGTCGAATAAATATTGACGACCCATGACGAAACCAAAATGATCATTAGGCTGCTCGACTAGCAATACATTTTTGTAGTCTCGTTCTAATCTTAGAAAAGCCAAATCATCTTCGGTTTTTCCTTCCCCTTGTATTTTAGCAGCATACTGATAGTAATTTCGGGTTTGACCAATTAAATCTAAGGAAATATTTGTTCCAGCAATATCAGTCTCTAAAGTTGGTCCATGGCCGCATAGTTCTCCTAGGCGTTGGGCTAGAATTAGTGAGTTATCTGCTATTGCGATAATATAATTGAAAAGATTTTTCTTATCCATTTAATTTTGTGCTGTGCTTGTCTGAAACCTTTTGAATGATTTTTAATGAGACAAGCAATTTACATTTACATGTGTTTTACTTCGTCTGGTAAATCATAAAACGTAGGGTGGCGATATACTTTATCATGTGCCGGCTCAAAAAGCTCACCGTTGTTCTCAGGATTGCTCGCTGTGATATTGACGCTTTCAACGACCCAGATGCTAACACCTTCACTTCTTCTAGTATATACATCTCTAGCATTTGATAGCGCCATCTCAGCATCTGCTGCGTGAAGACTACCAAAATGTCTATGCTCTAATCCGTTTTTACTTCGTACGAAGATTTCCCATAAGGGCCAGTTTTTACTCATGTTGTTTAGGTATTGTTTGTGAGTATTGAGTTATGAGTTGAGACTTAAATTTCTCCATACTCAGGACTAAATACTCAAACTATTTAAATAGCTTTTTTTAATTTACTCGCTTCTTTCTTGTCGGCATAAGCCATGGCTGCATCGCGAACCCAGGCTCCGTTGTCCCAAGCACTCACTCTAGCTTTCATACGTTGTTTATTACAAGGTCCGTGGCCTTTTACTACTTGCCAAAACTCGTCCCAATTGATTTCGCCGAAATCATAACTCCCAGTCGCTTCGTTAAACGTTAAATCTGGATCTGGAATTGTTAAGCCAAGGATATCAGCTTGAGGTACTGTTTGATCAATAAACTGTTGGCGTAAATCATCATTCGATTTACGTTTCAATTTCCATTTCATCGATTGTTCTGTATGAATACTTTCAGCATCTGTTGGGCCTAACATCATCAGACTTGGCCACCACCATCTATCTAAAGCATCTTGCGCCATGTCTTTTTGTTCTTGGGTTCCATTACAGAGTTTGTGCATAATCTCAAAACCTTGACGCTGGTGGAAAGATTCTTCTTTACAAACACGAACCATCGCTCTTGCATACGGACCAAAAGAGGTATTACACAAAGGCACTTGATTTATAATAGCTGCACCATCTACTAACCAACCTACTGCTCCCATATCTGCCCAAGAAACTGTTGGATAATTAAAAATGGAAGAATATTTAGCTTTCCCAGTATGCAATTGCTCGTATAATTCATCTCGGGAAACCCCGAGGGTCTCACAAGCAGAATATAAATACAAGCCGTGTCCAGCTTCATCTTGAACTTTCGCTAGTAAGGCCGCCTTTCTTCTTAAAGAAGGTGCTCTACTAATCCAATTCCCTTCTGGCAACATCCCTACTATTTCACTATGGGCATGCTGAGACATTTGCCTGATATGTGTCTTACGATACTTCTCTGGCATCCAGTCTTTAGGTTCTATCTTTTCATCACGCGCAATGCGAGCTTCAAAAATTTCTTCTAGGTTTTTAATTTGTTCATTGCTCATTATCTTCTGTTTTAGGCGCTAGGTTTTATGCCATACGCTAATTAAACATCAAAATCTACTATTACTTTATCTGTGGTTGGGACGGCTTGGCAGCTCAAAACAAGATTTTGAGACACTTCTTTATCACTCAACGCATAGTTTACTTTCATTTCTACACTCCCATCAATTACTTCACATTTACAGGTACTGCAAACGCCACCTTTACAAGCGAAAGGCAAATCTGCCCCTGCCCCTAATGCCGCATCAAGAATATTATCATACTCTTTTGTCATTATAAAAGAGAATTCTTTACCTCCATCTACAATGGTCACTTCTGTTCCCGCTACAACTTGCTGGGCGAGACGCTCTTGCCTAGCCTTGTCTTCTTCCGTTAATCCTGTTACGAATAATTCGAAATGCACATTTTCTTTTGGCAAACCTTTTGCAACTAGGTAATCACTCACATAGTTCACCATGGTTTCAGGACCACAGAGAAAAACTTCATCCGTATCTGGGATGTCGATAAAAGTTTTTGTCAACACCTCCATCTTTTCATCATCAAACCTACCATTAAACAACTCAATATCTCTGCGCTCTTTTGTTAAGAAATAATTGATTTCAAATCGGCCAAAATATGTATTACGCAGTTGTTCTAGGTCTTCTTTAAAGATAATGGATTTCGCTGTTTTATTCACATAAAAAAGCTTGCAAGTAGCCTGAGGTTCAGCTGCCAAATGCGCTTTTACCATGGATAATACAGGCGTGATTCCGCTTCCTGCAGCAAAGAACAGATAGTTCTTTGCTTGAGAAGGCTGGCATTCAACCCCAAAATTCCCGCTAGGTGCCATTACCTCTACTATATCGCCTGTTTGTAATTTTTCATTTACAAAAGTTGAAAAAGCACCGCCTAGTATTTGTTTTACAGCTACTTTCCATTCACCATCAGCAGGGCTAGAGCAAAGACTGTAGGATCGTCTTGTATCAGTTCCATCAATATCAGCTTTCAAGGTTAGGTGTTGTCCTTGTCTAAAGTTGAATTCACTTATAATTTCCGAAGGAACATCAAAAGTAATAACAGAGCAATCACTTGTTTCTTTATAAATGTCTTTAATCTTTAATGAATGAAATATAGCCATGTATCATTTTTATTGCTTTACAAAACTAACGATTGTTAGTTAGAATAGCAAATCTTTACAAACGTTCTCTAGAGACTAAAAAATTTGGCTTAGACAATCCCAGAAATAAGCACAGAAACTAATTCTTTTTTTAAGACATTCACTTCTAATTTTCCACGTTTCTCATTCCAAAGATAGAGGGTCCTTAGGGTAGAAAGAATGGAGAACAAAATCACCTCTGGATGCTTGGGTTGGATTTCGCCTTCTTGTATTCCTTCTTTAATAATACTTCTAAAATTTGATTCATATTGATCTCGCATCGCTACAAAATCTAATAAGTCTTGTCCGTCCAAATGCATCCAGTCATTGTTTAAGGCAGCAATACCTTCAGCATGGTTTACGGTGATATCAATATGAACTTCTATGATTTTTTTAATACGCGTTAAAGGAGTTCCTGTTTCAGAAGTAATACCATGCATACTATTTGTAAACTCCTTAGCTACATACATTACCAGTGTAGATAGAATTTCTTGTTTGCCCTTAATATGATTATATAAACTCGCTGCCTTTATATCCATTTCTTGCGCTATATCTCTCATGGAAACAGCACTATATCCTTTTTCTTTAAATAGTGTTGCCGCTACTGCAACTATTTCTTCTTTACGGGTGGGTTTCATTGCAGTAAATATAATAAAACATTGTGCACGCCCCTAAATATCCTTTTACACGATAAGCTTTTACCTATTAATTTGTAGGTTTTGAGTTTTACTTACTACTTTTGATGTATGATCAAAGAACGCATAGAAAGCAACGAATTACTGGACAGATTACCCCCACATTTAAAGCAGTTTATCAAACCGCAAAATTATGAGCAATACACCGCTGTTAATCAAGCGGTATGGCGTTATGTGATGCGCAAAAATGTAGCCTATTTAAGTAGTGTTGCACATGAGAGTTATATCGAGGGGCTAACAAAAACCGGAATCTCTATAGATACGATTCCGTCTATGTATGGCATGAATCGTATTTTGAAAGAAATAGGATGGGCGGCTGTAGCGGTTGATGGTTTTATTCCCCCCAATGCTTTTATGGAATTTCAAGCCTATAAAGTATTGGTCATTGCCAGTGATATTAGACAGCTTGAAAATATTGAATACACCCCTGCCCCAGATATTATTCATGAAAGTGCTGGTCATGCACCCATTATTGCAAGCCCAGATTATGCAGAATATTTAAGACGTTTTGGAGAAATAGGGGCCAAAGCTATTTCTAGCGCTCATGACATGGAAATGTATGAAGCTGTAAGAGCTTTAAGCATGTTGAAAGAAGTATCCCTACCAAAACCATCTCAAAAGGAGAAGGAAGTACATCAATTAAAAATTGACACACTAGAGAACGATGTCTTGGACCTACAAAATAAAGAAGTAGTTCCTTCTGAAATTTCTTTAATTAGAAACCTTCATTGGTGGACCGTTGAATACGGTATGGTTGGTACTCTTGAAAATCCGAAAATTTATGGAGCAGGACTTCTTTCCTCTATTGGAGAAAGCGAATGGTGTATGAAAGACGAGGTACAAAAGTTACCCTATACTATGGAAGCTGCGTATCAAGATTTTGACATTACAAAACCCCAACCGCAACTATTTGTTACACCAGATTTCGCATTCCTACAAGAAGTGTTGGAAAACTTTGCCAACACGATGGCTGTTAGAAAAGGTGGCTGGCGTGGACTCCATAAACTAATAGTATCAAAACAAGTAGGAACTATTGAAATAAGCACAGGATTACAAGTAAGTGGTGTATTTACTCGTATGATTAAAAACGAAGACAATGAAGTCGTTTATTTTGAAACGCAAGGAGAAACTGCCCTTGCTTTTAGAGAAACAGAAGTGATTGGCCATGGAGTATCTAGACACACAAATGGTTTTAGGAGTCCCTTAGGAAAGCTAAAGGGCATTAATCTTGCTATTGAAAACATGGGACCTCGCGATTTATTAGCCTATGACTTTTACGATGGCAAACCTATAGAATTTGAATTTGAAAGCGGTATTCACGTAAAAGGTCTTAACGTTACTGGAATACGGAATTTGAAAGGAGAACTCATGTTAATTCAATTTAGAGCATGTACCGTAACTTATAAGGGAGAACTATTATTTTCTCCAAGGGATGGTGACTTTGACATGGCTGTAGGTAAAGAAATTATTTCTGCATTTGCCGGTACTGCAGATTACCTGAGTTTTGAATTGAAAAAACATGAACTAAGTACCCATGGAGCCAAACCTGAACTTTCAGGACAAGAACAACGTTTAGATTCATTATATAATGAGGTACGGTTACTCCGTAAAGCAAATGAGACTTCTCAAAGCTTTGACAAGAATGCGCTACTAGAAATTTTCAAGCAACTAAAGAGCCATTTTCCTAGTGACTGGTTATTAGCTTTGGAGATATATGAACTTCTACTTTCTAAAAGCTCCGCTGATGCTTCGAGGGACATGCAGGCGGAAATAGTAGCACATCTAATACATCTTACTAAAACAAAACCCGAGATAGCACATCTCATAAAAGGGGGACTAAGTTTATTAGAAAAGGATCTAATGAATTAATATACACAGGTAAATTAAGGTGAGGTGTATGCATAAAAAAAGTCCCACAGCTGTGGGACTTTTTTTATATTAAATGAAATATTAATAGTTCCAAAGATCTATTTCAATATTCCTAATTTGTTCTTTAATTCTATCAGACTCTAACAACTGCATTAATGCATTATCATTAATATATTCATTAACCTGTCTGTCTCCTTGAACATTCTCTTCTTTATAGATAACACCACTAAAACGTCTTGAATTCAATACATGATCAAATGAGATAGGTCTAGATGAGTTTTTACGATTAAATGCTTTAGCTTCATGTAAAACTTCTCTAGCTGCAGGGAAATAGACCCAAAACAACTCTACTCTATTATCAACACCACCAGCTTCTTCTCCAAATGCTTTTGAACGAGCTTCTCCAGCAACAGGGCAAATTCCAAGAATACGGTATTTTAATTCTCCTTGACGCTTATCTAAATACCATAAACCACGAATTCTCCATTCTTCAACATCAGCTGCATCTAAAGTAAACTCTCTAATGTATTCATTATCTACAAAGCCTTCGGCATTAAATTGATCAATACCATAATCTGTAGTATCTCTATATACTAATGAAGCATCTAGATCTTTAAGAGTTCTTTTTACAGTAAAATATGAATCTGCATATACATCTTGAATGTTACCATTCTTCATGTTTTTTACCAACACATCATATAATGAACGTCTATCAGTACCAATATTATTAGTGTCAATTGGATAATACAAAGGGAAGTTTACACGTTCATCAAGATCGATAATCTCCCAAGTTGCTTTAGACCAAAGTACATCACGCTCATCTATATAACCATATGGTAATGGTTCATCATTATCATAAGCAATTTGAGCCAGCGTCTTTTTACCTATATCTTCTGGTGATGTAGAGTTCAAGATATTAAGTTGTGCAGTAGCACTTGATATACTTAAAGCTACTACAAAAGCACCTAAAATTACGTTTCTTACTTTCATTTGTTCCTTTTTATTTAAAAAAGTGATAATAAAAATCACACTTGATACGATTATAAAAATAACGCAGATCAAGTGTGATTATTGTATTTCTTAGTTTGTTAACTCAATACAGATTGGAGAAATTTTCTTCAATTTGTATCCGCTGTTTCCAGCGATGTTAGCAGTGATGTCAAATATTTGTACGGTCTCACCACGCTTTGCTCTTCTTAGCGCACCAGAGGCTTGACCGTTTAATTTTCTACCACTAACTTTAATGGTTGGTTGTCCATTAACTTTGAAACTAAATCCAGTAACATTTAATTTAAGATCAAAATCAAAATCTTGCAATGCAGCACCTATACTAGACTTTTCAAGTCCAGCACGTTGCATACGTACACAACCACCATCTCCATCTTCACCACGAATAGTTCCTGTTGGACGTGGAATATCTTTGATACGAAACGTTGCTTTATCACTTACTGGACCTCCATCGGGAAGTGTACCAGAAACATTAATAGTCACTTCTCTACCAGATCCAGGATTCATGGCATATGAACTTCCTTTTACTCTAGATAAACCAGGAGCATTCGCTTTTATTTTATTGTCTTGAATACCTGCAAATGTAATCGTCATTGGATTAGATACTCCACGATACACTACATTCATTTTATCTGCAGCAATAGTAGCAGCGTTAGGCTTATTAATAGTAGTAAATTTCTTATCTACTTCTACTTCTACCTCTTTACCATCCTGTAAATAAATAAGCTTCCCCGTGATTGTGTGATCACCAACGCCACCAGTTCCTACTTTAAGTGCTAATCGACCACCATCAAAGTCATATTGACTTGCATCGATAGCTCTTCCATCTATTTTTAACTCAACTCTTGCTGGCTTTGTAGAAGCATCTACACGACCTAAAGAAAGCATCCCATCAAATGTAGCACCTGTATAATAAGCACCTTTCGATGTAGTCATAACAGTTTCATAATTATCTAACTTAGCTAATTGTTTTAAATTCCCAGAAAGCAAGGTAGATAATAACTCATTTTCAACAGATTTAATGTCGTTTTGAATTTGAGTCATTTTTGTCAATGAAGAAACCGAAGGAAAACCAACATAGTTATAACTTATATAATCCTGTGTTACAGCTGAAGGTCCTTCTCCTACTTTAATCTCAGAGGTACTAAAATCAGCATTTATTTGAGATGTCAATGTTGGGTTACTATCACCTAGTAATGCAGCCATACCGTTTCGGTAGGTATCCATTTGGTTAAGAAATTCCTGACCAGCTTCTGTTAAATTACCACCTTCATAATACAATGCATCTAAAAAACTAGATGTATCCATTGTTTCATAGTCGGTTTTATCTTCAACCTCAGATAATAACAACTCTTTTTGAGCAGCGATATAATCATTATAGGTCTTTGAAATCTGACTTGCCGAACTAGCAGTTGCTGCCGCAGCTTTAAATTCATCATTTTCACTAGCTTTTTTTGATAAATCAGCTAATGCCAATGTGTTTTTAGACTCATAGCTTGTATTTGCACGGTCTAACTTAGCGTTAATAGATCCAAATGCAGATAATACTTCTTTTGACATGTTTAATGCCAACATCGCGATGAAAACCAAGTACATTAGGTTAATCATCTTTTGTCTTGCGGATAGTTTTCCTCCAGCCATTATATTTTAAATTTTAAAATTAATATTGTGTTGAAAAACGATCTTAGTTTTTGCCCATTGCAGACAACATACCACCATAAACTCCATTTAAAGAAGAAAGGCTTGTCGTTAAGTGCTCCATTTGTGATTTAAGTTGCTCTGCATTTTCTGCAACACGCTCGTTAACCTCTGTTTGGCGACTTGTAGATTCTACCTGTACTTTATAAAGACTATTTAAAGATTCCATTTGTGCAGCGGCCATTGCCATTTCCTCACTATACTTTTTAGTAGAGTTCATTGCTTCAGCAGTTGGAGCCATTCCTTTAGCAGCACCCTCCAAAGATGTAATGCTTGTAGAAAGACTAGTCATTAACTCACTATCAATACGAGCATCTTTTAACATCTCGTCTAATTTCGAAGACAAAAGACCTTGTGCATCTTCTGGTTGCTTCTTCCCTTTTATATTTGAAGCACCGCCAGCTAATTCTGGGTATACTAAAGACCAATCTAAATCATCATCTACTGGTTCAAAAGCAGAGATAGCAAAAATAATAGCCTCCGTCACAAGACCTACTGTTAATAATGTATTTCCATCAAATGGAAAACCAAAATCCCAGTGTAAGATTTTAAATAATGCACCAATAATTACGATGGATGCTCCAAGCCCATAGGCCATGTTAAATAATTTTTTAGTTGACTTTGACTGTGCCATAATAGTTTAAGTTTTAAGTTTAGTTTAAGTTTAGTTTAAGTTTGAAAGTTTTTTGACGTTTTATCTAGCGTCACCGAAGTTTTGGTTTAGAGTAATGTCTGTACCCATATAATCCTGTACTGTTCTAAAACCAATGTAACTTCTTGCAGAATCTGCATATTCATAGTTACGAGAACTTACTTGTAAGAAATAAGCAACATCCTTCCAAGAACCACCACGAACAACTTTACGCATATTGTTATCGTCATTCACATTTGGGTTCATTGTTGAAGTATATTCGTAAGATGCAGCATCATAAGAGCTATCAACCCATTCGGCTACATTTCCTGCCATGTTAAACAGGTTATAATCATTTGGCTCATAAGCATCAGCCTCTACCGTGTATAAAGCTTGATCTGCGGCATAATCACCTCGTAATGGCTTAAAGTTAGCTAAAAAACAACCTCTGTCATTTTTAGTATAAGGCCCACCCCAAGGAAAATCTCCACCTTGAAGACCGCCACGTGCAGCATATTCCCACTCTGCTTCTCCAGGAAGACGGAATGAATTTACATAATTACGTTTTCTCTTTTTCTGATTTGCATTTTTGTATAAGGTTCTCCAAGCACAAAATGCCTTTGATTGTTTCCAACTCACCCCAACTACTGGATAATCTCCATAAGCCTGATGCCAGAAATAATCGTTATGCATTGGTTCATTATAAGAATAATTAAAATCTCTAATCCATACCGTGGTATCAGGGTAGATATTTAAATCAACTTTTTTAATAAAATCTTTCCTGTTTTTTGTTTTATCTCGGGCGGCTTTTTGAATGTCCATGTACGTATACTGGAAATTCAATTTTGAAACATCTATGGTACTTTGCCCATTATAAGCTTCTTCAGCTGGAATATACATACTATCCATTACTTCAACATAATACTCATCAGGAAATTCCTGTTTGTCCCAGATAATATCAATTTGATTATTGATTTTTCTACCCGCATAGAAGTCATCTCCCATACCGTAATAGTTATCTTCCATATATTGATCATATGGTGATTTTTCTTCTTCTTGGTTATCTACAAAAGCAAAGTCACCAATGCTGCCCTCACCATCTCCAGGAGTCGCACCTACTTCGTCAGCTAGGATTGCTAATTTAAGACGCACAATAGAATCACGTGTCCATTCCACAAATTGGCGGTATTCGGCATTGGTAATTTCTGTTTCATCCATATAAAAAGAACGAACAGTTACCGTCTTAGTAGGGGCATCGTTAACAGCAACAAAGTCGTCACCAGATTTACCCATAATGAAAGATCCACCAGGAATAAGGGTCATCCCAAAAGGCTTCTCAGGATACCATTTTTTACCTTTTGCTCCAACAAGCTCTCCTCTGTCTCCAGAGCTACAACTTGACAATAAGGCAACAATCGCAGTTAATGCAATAAACTTTTTCATAGGTATTAGGTTAAATTCTAGATTCAAGGGCGTAAACCTATCAATATATTTTTTAAAAAACAACAATTATATCAAAAAACCCTTAAAGCTAATTATTCAATTTCAATTGGTCAAACTTCATTCTTGCGGCGGGCATTTAACCACCTTTCAGGTAATTCCTGATTTATTGCACCCAAATATTCGCCATAGGTGCAAGGTAATAACGTAGGTGATTTCAATTTATTATCAATATTTGAAATAAATGGTAATTCTATCCACCAACGCCCAGTTTTACTACTCTTTTTAAATGTTAAAGTTTCGTCGTCTATGGGTACTTTGTACGTTGTATAGCGTTTTTCATCGGTGAAATCATCATCTAAAACTCTAAAATTTACACCTTCAATAAAGTACCATAAAACCTGTGCCAAAAGCATCGATCCAGACCTAGATTTACCAAAATCTGCTAGTTCAAATAATGAAAAAGATTTTACTTTATTGCTAATTCCAGCGTATCTAGCAATGCTACAAATCTCTCTTCCATCAAATCCGTTAGGATTTTCGGCGTTAAAATAGCCTAATTCTGCACTTTTTATTGACGAAATATCCATCGTGACTAGATCTGCATTTCTGAAGACAGGTTCTACGTCTGTAATATCTGCAGTAACAGCACCTAATCTATAGGCATCAAAAAAGAGCATGTCCATTAAAGCAATTTCTTGGGGGGGATTAAAATAAGATTGATATCCCAGCACACTATAATTAAATAAATTATAGGGTTTTTCTACAATGATTTTTCCAACATAAGATTTATTCGTAATCGCTGCATCTGCATCACCTAAATCAAATCGTGTATCAACATTAACAATGTTAATCATAGACGCAACATCATCATAAGCTCGATATTGGGCATAGACAGCATCCTGACTTGCTCCCAAAATAATGGGAATAATGTTTTTTTTAAGTAATTCCTCAGTTACCGTTCTAATAGCAAAATAAGAATCCTCTACACTAGCGCCTTTTTCAATATCACCTAAATCGGCTATTGTATATTTCCAATTACCAGGATACAAAGAATATAAAGCCTTTCTACAAGCATCAAAACTAACATCAGCTCCTATAAAATCAACATCACGCCTGTTTTCCTTAGTTCCAAAAATAGCAAATTTGATGTCTTTTAAACTGGGCAATTCACCTTGACTAGTATGCAAAAGGATTTGCTTACCCAAAGTGCCTATAGGTAATACTTCACGATGTGCTATAACAGCATTTGATACAGGAGTAAGGAATTCGATCACGAGATGAAGCTATATATTATTTTTTCTTTGCAGCTGCCTTCTTTTTCTTTGCAGGTGCTTTTTTCTTTTTCTTAGGAGCATTTTTCTCTAAGATAGCCTGTGCTTCCTCTAAGGTCATTTTTTCGGCCTCGGTTGTTTTTGGCAACTCAATTTTCGTTTTTCCTTTAAGTAAATTAAAACGTCCCCATCTAGCTTTTTCTAAACGAATCCCTTCTGCTTCCCAGTTATGGATTAATTTGTCAATTTCTTTCTGCTTTTTGGTTTCTATTAATTCAATAACATCTGCATCACTTAACGTATCAAAGTCATATTTTTTATTGACATTGATAAACATATTGTTCCATTTAATGAAGGGTCCAAAACGACCTGTTCCTTTTTGAACAGGTAAATCTTCATATACATAAATAGGTGCGTCTGCTTTTTTCTTTTCTTCAATAAGTTCTTTTGCATACTCCATATCCACTTCTAGTGGATCCATTCCTTTTGGCAAAGAGACAAACATTTTACCAAATCTAACATAAGGTCCAAAACGTCCATTATTTACATCTACTTCTTCTCCTTCATAAATCCCTAGGGTTTTTGGAAGTTTAAACATATCCATAACTTCATCAAAAGTCACCAAGTGCAATTGTTGATCTGGGCGCAAGCTTGCAAATTTTTTCTCTTCGTCATCTGGAGCGCCAATTTGTGCCATAGGTCCAAACTTTCCAAGGCGGACTAAAACAGGCCTTCCACTTTCAGGATCTTCTCCTAAAATACGTTCTCCACTTTCCCGTTCTGCATTTTCCTTAACGTCTTCTACAGTGGGATGAAATTTTCCGTAGAAATCTTTTAGCATATGCTTCCAGTCTTCTTTTCCTTCTGCAATATCATCAAAATCTTGTTCTACCTTGGCTGTAAAATTGAAATCTAAAATAGAAGAGAAATGCGCTACTAAGAAATCATTTACAATCAATCCAATATCTGTAGGCACCAGTTTTCCTTTATCACTTCCTACCATCTCGGTAAGGTTACTATCTTTAATCCCGTTTTCTTCTAGTGTCAATTGAAGATACTTGCGTTCATTTCCTTCAATGGTTCCTTTTTCAACATAATTCCGGTTAATAATGGTAGAAATAGTTGGTGCATATGTAGAGGGTCTACCAATACCTAATTCTTCCAACTGCTTGACCAAAGAAGCTTCAGTAAAACGATACCGTGGTCTTGTAAAACGTTCCGTAGCGGTAATGTAATTAGCACCTAAGTCATCCCCTTTCATCAATTTTGGCAACATACCATCCTGCTCTTCATCTTCTGTATCATTTCCTTCAAGGTATACTTTTAAGAACCCATCAAACTTGATCATTTCGCCATTGGCAGTAAATTGTTCTTTGACCGTTTGAGATGCTGATATTCCAATTTCCACATTGGTACGCTCTAGCTGTGCATCACTCATTTGCGATGCCAAGGTGCGTTTCCAAATTAAATCATACAAACGCGCTTGATCACTATCTACATTAGCAGTGTGCTTTGACATTTCGGTAGGGCGTATTGCCTCATGTGCTTCTTGCGCGCCTTTTGATTTGCCCTTATAGTTACGCGGCATACTATATTCGGCTCCGTAAGATTTTGTGATTTCTTTTTCGGCTGCTGCCTTTGCATCGTTCGAAAGGTTTACACTATCGGTTCTCATATATGTAATCAAACCGGCCTCGTATAAACGCTGCGCCATAGTCATGGTCTTACTTACTGAAAAATATAATTTTCTTGCTGCTTCTTGTTGTAATGTTGACGTTGTAAAAGGAGCTGCTGGAGATTTTTTTGCTGGCTTTTTAACCAAGTCTGCTACAGAATAGCTAGCCCCAATGTTTTTTTCTAAAAAAGCACGAGCGGCTGTTTCAGTTCCAAAATTCTTAGGAAGCTTAGCCTTAAACTTACTGCCTAGCGCTGTTGTAAACGCTGCATCTATCCTATAACTTGCAACAGGAGTGAATGCTTCAATTTCACGTTCACGCTCTACAATAAGACGCACAGCAACACTTTGCACACGACCTGCAGAAAGACCACCCTTTACTTTACGCCATAACACAGGAGATAGCTCATACCCTACTAATCTATCTAAAATTCTTCTTGCCTGTTGAGCGTTTACCAAGTTATAATCAATCTTTCTAGGATTTTCTATGGCTTTTAAAATGGCCGTTTTAGTAATCTCATGAAAAACAATACGCTTGGTTTTCTCTTCTTTTAGATCTAACTCTTCTGCCAAATGCCATGCAATTGCTTCTCCTTCTCGATCCTCATCACTTGCTAACCAAACTATTTCTGCTTTCTTAGCCTCTTTTTTTAAATCTGCTACTAGCTTTTTCTTATCGCTAGAAACTATATATTTAGGCGCAAAATCACCTTCAACATCAACGCCTAATTCTTTGGAAGGCAAATCTGCTATGTGTCCAAAACTTGACTGTACTTTGAAATCTTTCCCTAGAAATTTTTCAATAGTTTTTGCCTTTGCAGGAGACTCTACGATCACTAAATTTTTTGCCATTGTCTATTTATATTTGGTCTACAAAAGTATGTGAATTTTTTTTAAACAAAATTTTCGTTTCACTTTTTTAAAATTAAATGTGCGCTATTTCTCCTTTACCTAACCCTTCTTCCTTCGGAAATTTTAGAATTTGACTCCGAATTAAACACGCTAAAAAAGAAAAGAAAAACCCATCCAAGAGCATTATTAAATGACTTGAATGAGTCTTAAACGTTTATGTTACTTAGCACTAGAAATCTTCAGTAGTGTCCTGATGAGTTTCATCAAAACCTATCGTTTCTTTATAAATATAATACAAGGGTATTTTAGAAAACATGATCGTAAAAAGAACACCAATACCACAGGCTATCGACCCTAATTGAGACATAATACCCGCCAAAATGAGCATTCCAAAGGTAGGCAACCATATTTTATTCCCCATTTTAAAAGCTATATCTATAAGTTCTTTTACGCTAAGGTCTGGGTTAAATGCAAAAATCACAAGTATCAAACTCATAGGGACCATTACATAAAAAACAGGCAAATAACACAATAACATAGCAAGCAAGGTGATCCCAATGACAGCAAAAGAAAGCATTAACACCTTGGTAAAATTACCTCCATTAAGAAAAACAAAATATCCTCCCGTATCTTCGTTGGTTCCCATATCTGCATTTTTACACACCTTGAAAAAATGCGCCATAATAGCAATACTAAAAGTTTGCATCACAGCAGCTACCAAGGCTACCAATAAAAAACCACCAACCATAGCAGGCAACATGGCGAAGTCAAATTCATTAGCACCTAAGGTATCGAAGTCACCGCCAGAAATCAAATGGTTAAATCCAAATATTCCAATCATAGCAACATAGAAGACTATAATAGCAGGTATGTTTACAAGAAAAATTAACAACAAATGGACAAATCCTTCTATCCATACTTTTTTAAACAAATCGATGCTTCGGCTTAATACACCACCAAAATCAAAAGAGCTTATCTGCTCAATTTTACTGAAAATCGTTTTTTGCATGTTTGGGTTGATTTATAATTAGGCTACTAAAATACTAAAAAGAAAACTGCCATAATGGCAGAAGCATTCTATTTTTTTTATATTTGCATACTAATTGACACGATCGTGTTTAAAGAGTGTACCAAAACATATGGAAAAGACTATTGATGAAAAAGCACAAGGCGATGCCCTTGACATCATTGCGAAAAAGACCAACAACCGTAAACTATACATCGAAAGTTATGGCTGTGCTATGAATTTTAGTGATAGTGAAATTGTGGCCTCTATCTTAAGCGAACAAGGTTACAACACCACACAAATACTAGAAGAAGCAGACTTAGTACTTGTAAACACCTGCTCTATACGTGATAAGGCCGAACAAACAGTGCGTAAACGTCTGGAAAAATACAATGCTGTCAAAAGAGATCATAACCCCAAAATGAAAGTAGGAGTATTGGGCTGTATGGCTGAACGCTTAAAAGAAAAATTTCTAGATGAAGAAAAAATAGTAGATATGGTTGTTGGACCAGATGCCTATAAAGATCTACCCAATTTACTGGCAGAAGTTGAAGCAGGAAATGACGCGGTAAACGTGATTTTATCTAAAGATGAAACCTATGGTGATGTCTCGCCAGTACGCTTAAACAGTAATGGTATTAACGCACTAGTAAGTATTACTAGAGGATGTGACAATATGTGCACTTTTTGTGTAGTCCCATTTACGCGGGGACGGGAACGGAGTCGTGACCCACAAAGTATTTTGGCAGAAGTGCAAGATTTATCCTCTAAAGGGTATAAAGAAATTACCCTATTAGGTCAGAATGTTGATAGCTTTGTATGGTATGGCGGCGGACTTAAAAAGGATTTTAAAAATGCTACAGACATGGAGAAAGCAACGGCCATCTCTTTTTCACAATTATTAGATCAAGTAGCGACTGCACAGCCTCATATGAGAGTTCGTTTTTCTACGTCAAATCCCCAAGATATGACCGAAGACGTATTTCATGTTATGGCAAAACACAAAAACATTTGCAACCATGTACACCTTCCAGTTCAAAGTGGTAGTGATCGTATTTTAAAAGAAATGAACCGTCAGCATACGGTTGCAGAATATCTTGCATTGATAAAAAGGCTTAAAGAAATACTTCCAGATTGTAGTATCTCTCAAGACATGATTACTGGATTCCCCTCTGAAACAGAGCAAGATCATCAAGACACCTTGAACTTAATGGAAGAAGTGAAATATGCTTTTGGATACATGTACAAATACTCTGAAAGACCAGGAACCATGGCTGCTAGAAAGTTTGAAGATGATATTTCAGAAGCAATCAAAAAAAGAAGATTAACAGAAATAGTAGATGCCCAACGTGCGCATGGCGCCCACAGAACACAAGAATTTATAGGAAAAACCACAGAAGTCCTTATTGAACGTGCCTCTAAGAAAAACGAAGATCAATGGAGTGGTAGAAACCAACAAAGTATTGTGGTGGTATTCCCAAAAGAAACCTTCCAAGTTGGAGATCTTGTGAATGTAAAAATCACACACTGTACAAGTGCGACACTTATTGGTGAAGCAGTTGGTTATTCTAAATAAGCATGAATTGAAATTAATTTTATAATGAAAAATACATATTACATCTTTCTATTCTTTTTTATATTTTCTTGTTCTGGAGATGAAACAATGGAAAATGAAGAGCAAGAAATTGTATTTCAAAAAATAAAAAAAACGAA
>JBNMOX010000001.1:0-19798 GCA_051275835.1 Patiriisocius sp. | reverse complement strand
ATTTGCCATCTCTAAAAGATATTCTTGAATTTACAAGAATTTAGGGCGTCGTGGCCGAGTGGCTAGGCCGGGCTCTGCAAAAGCTCTTACAGCGGTTCGAATCCGCTCGACGCCTCCAAAAAGCTTCAGTATTTTACTGGAGCTTTTTTATTTTTCAAAAGTTTCTGGAATATATTCCATTCCTTCTTGAAGGTTATCTGGAAAAATACCTTGAACCAATAACAACACTCCAAAGCCTATAATTAAAATACTTACCCATTTTTTTGTTTTGATGATAAAACGCGGAGTCATTTTGTTTTTTAATTTTTTTGCTGCTACTATTTTTAATAAATCAATCGAGAAAAACACGGCCAAGACCGTAGCTAAGAATATAAAAACGCCATTTTCTGAGGTAGTTAAAGCATTAGCGGCAATAATTGTTAATACCCATCCTGAAAGAACTCCAAAATTGACGAAATTGAGTAAGAATCCTTTTAAAAAAAGACCTCCCAGGTTTTTTTTGACATTTACAGCATAATGCTCTCGAACAATTTTAATGAAATTCTTTGATGTTCTAATATACGATATGATACCATATGCAATTAAAATAGCGCCTCCAAAAATGAGTAGGCCTGGATCATCTTTAACCCGTTCTAAAATTTTTGAAGTACTAAAATAGGCAATAACAATAAACACAATGTCTGCAGCCATGGCACCTAAATCAAAAAACACACCCGCCTTAAAGCCTTTGGTGATACTTGTTTCAATTAAGGTGAAAAATACGGGTCCTACTGCAAAAGCAAGTATAAAACCGTATAGTGCCGCATATGCTAAACCATCAAACATAGAATTGTAAAGTTACAAAAGGTTTTAAAGAGATGCGTGCAAAATATGTGGTCTATTTTTTGACGTTAAATGACCTATAATGTTTTATATTTATAGCGACAAACATCCTAAATTAGCTTACTATGAAAAAAAAATTTTTTATTGTATTTGTATGTATTGGGTCATTAGTAAATGCCCAGCAAATAGATTATAACCTAAAAAAGGGCTTTGCTTCCGGAGGATATGATGTCGTGGAATATTTTAATAATAATGCCGTGGAAGGAGACAAAAAATATACAAGCACATACGATAGTGTAAAATATAAGTTTATAAGTCAGGCCAATCTAGATGTTTTTATAGCAGCGCCAGAAAGTTACATTCCACAATATGGTGGCTATTGTGCTTATGCTGTGGCTCAAAAAAGAAAAAAAGTAGATGTAGACCCCGAAACATTTGAAATTAGAGATGGAAAATTATACTTGTTTTATAATTCCTGGGGAGTAAATACCCTTGAAAAATGGAATGAAGAAGGTCCTGAAGCATTAAAAAAACAAGCGGATATAGAATGGCAAACAGTGAAAGATAAAAACTAAAAAAAAACCTTGACACAAAATCAAGGGTTTTTTTTATTGTTTCATAACAATCTTACCACCTGCGAATTTATTCTTTTTTACATCTTTCGGATTGCCATACACATATATATTTCCACCAGCAGTAACCTTAGCCTCTAGTATGTCTGTTGTATTTACATCTGCAGATCCCCCAGCCATTACTTTTACTTTGGTTTCTTTAGCTTGTAATTTTTTTCCATTAAACGCACCCCCAGAATTTATCACTATCTCTTGAGTGTTTACAGTTCCAGAAACTGTGATAACCCCACCAGACACCGCTCTAAATTCTGCTTCTTTTACATCCAACTGCACTTTTACGCTTCCCCCTTCTTGGGTTTTTATAATAATATTTTCTTGTTTCAAGGGCATAGCACTTGTTATTTCAGACCCTTCATTAGCGTCTATCGTTTCTATTTCCGTGTAATACACTTTTACTTGTGTGTCATCACCGCTAAAACGTGTCTCTATGTTCATTCTAATTTTTAGCGTTCCCTTTTCATCAGTCACTTTTACATTATCAATATTAAAACCTGAAATAACCACCTGGTTTTTATCTGATTTGATAAGTTCTACTTCAATTAAATCGAACGTTTTAATTTCAGTGAATGCACTAATATCTTTTTCTATTTGGTTTTGAGCAACCATAGCGGTTGTAAACAATGCAATAATTACGAATTGTAGTATTTTCATAGTTAAGGTTTTAATTAAAATAGTTAATATCTCAGAAACAAAAATTATTACACATCTGACTTTCCTCCTAGCATCGTAAAATCAAGATGCTTTCTTACTAAATCTGCATTTTTCACCTTCACATGTACTTCATCTCCTAGTGTAAAAGTGTTATTGCTTTTTCTACCTACGACAGCATAGTCTTCTTTGATAAACTCATAGTGGTCATCTCGCATATCTTGAATACGAACCATCCCTTCACATTTATTGGACACAATTTCAATGTAAATTCCCCATTCTGTTACACCACTAATTACCCCTAAGAATTCTTCATCTTCATGGTCTTTCATGTACTTAATTTGCATGTACTTGATGCTATCTCGTTCTGCTCTAGCGGCTAAACCTTCCATTTCACTACTGTGTTGGCATTTTTCTTCAAAAGCTTCTTTTTTTGCAGAATCGTTCCCGTCTAGATAGCGCTGTAAAAGTCTATGCACCATAACATCTGGATACCTTCGTATCGGTGAGGTAAAGTGCGTATAGTGATCAAATGCTAATCCATAATGACCAATATTATTCGTGGTATATACCGCCTTGCTCATGGTTCTTATCGCGAGCGTATCAATCATGTTTTGCTCTTTTCTACCATGTACGTCTTTGAGTAATTTATTCATAGACTGCGCCGTAGTCTTTTTATCTCTCGTATCAAGTTTATACCCAAATTGCTTGATGATGTTTTCTAAGGCCGCTATTTTTTCATCATCTGGCTCATCATGCACACGATACACAAAGGTCTTTTTAGCAGATTGCTTTCCTATATATTCTGCAACACTTCTATTGGCAAGAAGCATAAACTCTTCAATCAACTTATTAGCGTCTTTGCTTTCTTTAAAATATACTCCTTCTGGGTTGTTGGTTTCATCTAATTTAAAACGAACTTCGACTTTATCAAAAGAAATCGCACCATTATTCATTCTCTTTGTACGGAGAATCTTCGCTAATCTATCCAGTCCTAAAATTGCTTTTGCAATAGGTTCATCAACATTATATGCGATGTCGGTTATGGAAATTTCAGCAGGAATAGCGGTGTTTAAAGCACCCGTATTATTTTCATTTGCTTCTATAATTTGCTGCGCTTCTTCATAAGCAAAACGCGCATCACTATAGGTAACAGTTCTCCCAAACCACTTGTTAAGTACTTCGGCATTATTGTTTATTTCAAACACTGCAGAAACCGTATATTTTTCTTCATGCGGCCGCAATGAACAAGCACCATTACTTAATATTTCTGGCAACATCGGAACCACTCTATCCACTAGATACACAGATGTTGCACGCTCATAAGCCTCATCGTCTAGTATCGTTCCTTCTTTGAGGTAGTGTGATACATCTGCAATATGAATTCCTATTTCGTAGTTTCCATTTTCTAAGCTTGTAAAAGATAAGGCATCATCAAAATCTTTAGCATCTTTTGGATCTATGGTAAAGGTTAAATCTTTACGCATATCACGGCGTTTCTTAATTTCGCTTTCTTGTATAGAAGTGTCTATTGTATTTGCATAAGCCTCTACAGCTTCTGGAAATTCATAGGGTAATCCGTACTGAGCTAAAATGGCATGGATTTCGGTATTGTGTTCTCCAGGCATTCCCAGTCTTTTAAGCACTGTTCCAAAAGGAGACTCTGCTTTTTCTGGCCAATCGTCAAGTGATACTAAGACCATTTCTCCTTGTTCTGCTCCGTTGAGTTTGTTTTTAGATATAAATATATCGGTGGTCATTTTATGGTCCTGAACATCTACAAAAGCAAAACGTTCTTGGATATCTATAGTCCCTACAAATTCTGTTTTTTTACGTTCAATAATTCTGGTGACTTCCCCTTCTGTTTTTCCGCCTTTTCTGCGTTTAAAAACATATACTTCTACAATATCACCGTTTAATGATTTGTTGAGATTTTTACTTTTCACATAAATATCCTCTTCTAAATCTTCTACAATAATATACCCTTGTCCTCTACCAGCCATGTCTACACGACCCGTATAATAATTTTGAGAAGGGCTAATAATATACTTTCCTCTATCTACTTCTTGAATAGATTTTTCTACTTGAAGTTGTTTTAAATTTTTAATAATTTGATTGCGGCTGCTAGGGTCATCTAGACCTAATTTTGCAGCTATTTGTTTGTAATTATGTGGGTTACTGTGGTCTTTTCTTAAGATAGCAAGGATGCTTTGGGTAAGATTTTCAATTGTATTAGAAGAATTTCTTCTTTTATTTCTTTTCATGTATTTTATCTTGTTCTCATTTATTTTTTGAGACACGTATTAATTTATATTTCTTAAAGGGATTGATTTAAATAAGGTTCAGGATGAACTATAACTCATGTGAAGAAGATTTAAAATAAAATGAATTTGTTTTAAACCAATCTATTAAGATTGCTGCAAAGCTACACTTTTAATATTAAATGAATATTATCCTATTAATATTATCCCTTTTATCTTATATTTTTGAAACATCCTATGGCATTACTATTGCTCCAAATTATTATATAAAACAACCAAAAACAGTAGTATCTTTAATACATACTAATAAAAAGGATCAACATGGAAGACTTTAAAACCATTGCTATTTTTACATTTCCTAGTGAGTATGCTGTCTTGCAACATTTATTGGAGCAATCAGGATTGCAATTTGTGTTCCAAAATGAAACGATGATTAGTGTTTTACCTTTTCATAGTAATGCTTTTGGTGGTATTCGATTAAAAGTACATCCTAAAGATATTGAGAAGGCAAAAGATATTATTAATTCTTTAGAAGATGATAGTCATTTGAGTGTTGTTTAATATTTTAGCTTTTCTTCATCCCCGGCTCTTGTCTCGCTGAGAAGGTAGTCTAAAATATTATTTACTTCGTAAATTTAAAAACTAGTAGGTATTCCTTAATTATTACTATTTTGCCTAAAGTATCATAGATTATTACTTCTTTTAAAACGATTGTAGGATGTATAAAAATTTGAATGTTTTGTGAAGATCGGTTTGGAATATTATGATGTTATTTTCTAAAAAAATATTATTGGTTTAAAGAATCCCTGATAAATCAAAAACACCTCCGTGCCTGCTTCCAATTCGATTATTATCACTCCCATCAGCACCTATTTGCTATAATACTTACATCACGTGGTAAATTAATACTACCTCCAGAAAAATCAGTTGCAGTTTCTCGATCTATATGATTCCCTATTTGAGTCCAAACATCACCTATTTGAATTTGACTAAAGACTAAAATACGAGAACTAATTTTTTTGAATTTTAAAAGCTTTTAATTTATTACAAAATCACTAATTTTTAGAGTTTTCAGACTTATCAACAAGTATATATACATCTCATTTCTTTTTTATAAATTTTTAAAATGAAATGATGACTATGATGGTATGTTCATAGCGGTATATCTTTTTGTAGGAGTAGCATAGAATCTAACTTATTGAAATTTGTAGCATGCTTATCAACATCTTATCCTCCTATTTAATACTTGAATAATAAGGATTTAGACATACTCATTAACAACTGTGGATAACCTATGTTGACACCTTTTTTTTAACAAGTATTTTAAAATTAATTGTTTGAAAGACTAAAATTAATGAGGATAAGTTCACTACAAATAACAGACTTATATTTAGGTTTTCTAAACTAATAATGCATATTCACTATTCTATTGAACTGTGCAACTTTTTCTGTTATTTTTCTATCAACAGCTATTAACAATTTATGAAGGGTTATGAACCAAGCCAACAATAGTTAATAACCCACAATAAAAATATAATTTCAAGCTCTATTGAAATAGTATATTTGTAGTAAACAAACCAGATATTATGAAAATCGCTATAGGAAACGATCACGCAGGACCCGATTATAAATTTGCAATTGTAAAACTACTAGAATCTAAAGGAATTACAGTAGAAAATCATGGAACAGACACCTTAGACAGTGTAGATTATCCAGACTTTGCAAACCCTCTTGCAAAAGCAGTTAATGATGGTGATGTTGACCTTGGTATTTTAATTTGTGGAAGCGCAAATGGAGTAGCTATGACAGCAAATAAATATCCTAAAGTAAGAGCAGGCTTGTGTTGGACCAGCGAAATAGTCGAACTAATACGACAACATAACGATGCAAATATTTTATGTATTCCCGCTCGTTTTACTTCGATTCCGCAAGCCTTAAAAATGGTGGAGACTTTTTTAAATACTGAGTTTGAAGGAGGACGCCATCAAAACAGAGTGGATAAAATTGGATGTATGTAATTTAGTGCTCAGTAGCATCTTCCTATCTTAAAATAATATAAAATCAATTATTTCCATGAGCTTAGTCGGTTTTTTTAATATATAAAGACCAATAGTTGTAGAGCGTAATAGAGGTATATATAAATTACTTTAATTAAATAATACTTGTGGCTCACAATCATTCTCATTCTCATGATCATGCACCTCCTAATCTCAAGGGGCGCAAGTTACTTTTGTCTATCCTTCTTAATATTGTTATAACAGTTGCACAAGTAATTGGGGGCTTGCTATCTGGTAGTTTGTCTTTGTTAAGTGATGCTTTACATAATTTTAGTGATGTTCTCTCTCTTATTGTGAGTTATATAGCAGATCTATATTCAAAAAAAGAAGCTTCTTTACGGCGAACTTTTGGTTATAAAAGAGCCGAAATTCTTGCAGCCTTTATTAACGCCCTATCTTTAATTTTAGTCGCTATTTATCTGGTATATGAAGCGGTGGAGCGTTTTCTAAACCCAAAAGTAATAGAAAGTAGTTTGGTAATCTGGTTGGCTTTACTGGGTATTGTCGCCAATGGTTTTAGTGTTTTATTATTACGCAAGGACGCTAAGGAAAATATGAATATACGAAGTGCATATGTACACCTGTTTACAGACATGTCTGCTAGTGTTGCTGTTTTGATAGGCGGCTTGTTAATGAAATATTTTGGATGGTTTTGGGTAGACAGCGTGTTAACAGTATTAATATCTATCTACTTATTAGTGATGGGCTATTCTTTACTGAAATCTTCTTTTCATGTATTGATGTTATTTACACCAGATCACTTAAATCTTCAGAAAATAAACGAAAAAATTTCCGAAATTTCAGGGGTTAAAAATGTGCACCATATGCATGTTTGGCAACTGAATGAAAACGAGACGCATCTAGAAGGACATATTGAGTTTACAAATGATATTAAAATTTCAGAATTTGATAATATTATAGCGGCCATAGAAACCCTTTTACATACAGAATTTGAGATAAACCACGTGACCCTTCAGCCCGAATATAACAAGGATGACCCTAAGGATATTATTGTACAGGACTAAGGCTAAAGTATAAGATAAAATATATTATGGAAATAAAAATTAAACCATTTAAAGAACTTACCATTGACGAACTTCATGATGTATTGTTATTGCGTTGTGAAGTGTTTGTGGTAGAACAAGATTGTGTGTATCAAGATCTTGACGGCAAGGACAGAAAAGCATTGCATGTTATTGGAGAAAAAAACGGGCGCATTGTAGCGTATACACGTTGTTTTGCTCCAGGGATTTATTTTAAAGAAGCAGCTATAGGTAGGGTAGTGGTACCCCAGGAAGACCGAAAGTATGGCTATGGACATGTGATTATGAAAGCTTCTATTGAAGCTATTTTAAATCATTACAACACACAAGACATTAAGCTATCTGCTCAGGAGCATCTCAAAAAATTCTATGAGAGCCATGGCTTTTCACAAATAGGCGAGGGCTACTTAGAAGATGGAATTCCGCACATTGCAATGGTTTGTAATGAATAATTTTTAAGAGACTATTGGTTTTGGTTCGATTAATAGTTGATATAAAAACACGTGTTATGTTTGGTTTGTCGAAGTTTCTATTAAAAGTATTACTTCTTTTCAGCTTCAAGTTGGGCAACTTTCTTCTTGTGTTTTGCTAGGTCCCAGGTCATATCAAAATAGCCAAGATATTCTTCAATTGTCCCTAAACCAACATTTGCTCTTCGTTCATTTACATTTTCTGAATCAACCAGGGGCGACAAATATTTTTCGCCTGTATTAGGGTCAACTCCAACTTGGCTGCCGTAAGTTTAACGTTTTCCTTGACCCAATGCAATTCTATCCTCTAATAATGCCAAACTGTTTCCTTTTGCAACAGCTTCTCGCATCATCGGTACATAGGCTTCTTGCGTTTTGATATCTGCGTGTTGGATGACTAAAAACAAGGTTGTGTTTCCTTGATCTCCTAAGACATTAGCACCAAGCCACCCACGATCATCTAAAAGCCTTTTTACTTTTACTAAGTTTGCTTCATCCGTTTTATTAATAAGGCCCCAATGCTCTTTCATTTGTTGAGACTCTCTTCCGTACTTCTTCTCTATTCCATCAATAGCACCTCTATATTCTTGGTCTAGGGTATAAACAGAATCTAGCATTGTTACTAAAGGCATGTCTAGGTCTTTTTCGTAGGCGGCTTTTTTATCTAACACTAATTGCACTAACTCCTTCCATCTATTTTCTTTATGTAGTGGTTGCAAATTTTTATCATTCATTAGGTATTTGTAATCTATAAAACGAGCTTCACCAGATTCCATTCTAAACAAATGATAAAAAGCATTTTATAGATCACCCGCAAGCGCATAAGAGCAAGCTGCTTTATATCGATCACGAGGATAGGCTTTCCCATCAATTTGAGAAAAAGCGTCCATGTAGGCCTTTGCAGATTGTTTATACTCCTTGGCACTGAACAATTGAGAAGCTTCCTGCACTAAGGCACTATATTTTTCTTGGTTTTGAGCTATTGAAAATTGTATACAAAGGAAGGCGAGACAAAGACTAAGTAGTGTTTTTTTATGTTTGTGTTGGGTTTTAAGCATCCTTGAAGAAGACGTTTAATTTTATAGACCGTTGCATGATTGTTTGTGATTGAGCTAGCAACTCGTATTTAACATGTCTGTAAGGCACATTCTTAAATTGATAATAGCGGTGCTTCCTCTTCAAAAGACTAAGATACTTCTAATAATTATTGATAAAAAACAGAAGGGATGAAAAATAAATGAGTATAAAAAAAAGCCACTTCAAAGCTTGAAGTGGCTTTTAGAGATTGATAAATTTTGAATACTATTCTTTTAGTACTTTACTTGTTTGGGTAAAACCAACATATAAACCAACACCTGCCATAAAGAAAATTGTAGCAGGATAAACAGCATCTCCATCCAGGCTAGAATAAGTGTCTAATAAATTGGCTAAAAAGACACCAAGACCAATTCCCATTAATAAAAAGGCCAAGTTTAAAACGATCACTTTCCAGGACGAACCTGAACGCTTGTCTAAATTAAAAATACTAGCATCTGCTCCTTTTTCTATTAATGCTAATCGTTCTTTATTTCTCGACGAAATGTAAAGGTAAAAGACTCCGAAAATTGATCCAAAAATAATTGCCATAATTGCTATTTCCATAATTGTTTGTTTTTAAAAGGTTATATTTAATAAGTTCATGGCATATGACGACAGCTTTTGAATACAGGTTACAAAAAAATATAAATAATTTTCAATTAAGAGTGTAACCAAAATAGTATATATATAGTCTTAGTTATAAATGACCACCAACGATCAAGTTTATATAGATTCCATTTTAAATGGCGACACCAATGCTTTTACCGTTTTAGTAGAGCGTTATAAGGATTTGGTATTTAGCTTAGCTCTTGGTATGATGAAACATACAGAAGAAGCAGAAGAAGTAGCGCAAGACACTTTTATAAAGGTTTATAAGTCACTTGGTAAATTTAAAGGGGATTCAAAGTTTTCAACTTGGATTTATAGAGTCGCATATAATACCTGCTTAGATAGACTTAAAAAAAATAAACGCCAACAGCATACCGTTGAAATTAATGAGTATACAGAACATCAAGTTAAAACATTAGATAACGCTCTTGATCACTTAGAAACAAAAGAACGGGAAGAATCCATACAAGAATGCTTGGCCTTATTACCAAGTAATGATCGTTTTATATTAACTTTATTTTATTTTGAAGAACTATCATTAGAAGAGATTGCAAAAGTTGTGGGCTTAAAAGCAAACCATGTAAAAGTGAAACTTTTTAGAAGCCGAAAAAAATTGGCTACAATTTTAAAAGCGAATTTAGATAATGAAATAATTGAAAGCTATGCATAAACATAAACATACAGATCAGCATTTAGATACATTAGCGAAGAAGATGATAAAGGCCGATCCTTTAAAATCACCTTCCGTTGATTTCACGGCTACGATTATGAAACAAATAGAGCAGGTCTCTATAGGTGAAACGACCTTGTATACTCCATTAATATCTAAAAAGGGATGGTTTGGAATTATTGCCTTTTTAGTGGGCCTTTCTGTATATATGATATTTGGTAATGTTGAAAGTTTATTCGCAATAGAAGCTCTGGATTATACTGTACTATCAAATAACAAACTTGTAAATGCACTATCTGAAATCAAGTTTTCTAAAACATTAACGTATGCAATAGGTTTCTTTGGCTTAGTGTTTTTTATTCAAATACCCCTAATGAAAAGCGTTATGAATAAGCGTTTAGAACTTTAATCGAAATCACCATTTTCAGATAACATTATAGCTGCTTTTTTTGTGCTTTCAAATTGCGAAAAAACAGTGATCATGACCACCGTAATAGGAACACTTAAGACCATTCCTGTAATTCCCCAGATTTGACCCCAAGCAACAAGTGCAATTATGGTCACCAAGGGGCTTATATTTAGAGATTTACCCATAATTTTTGGCTCTATAATATTACCTATAATCCATTCTAAGACACCTAGACCTACTAGAATAATTAAAAAAGGCGTGAATTCACCAAATTGTATCAAGCTAAAAAAAGCAGGGAATATGGTTGCGATAGTTGATCCAATGGTTGGGATATAGTTAAGTAAAAACATTAACAAAGCCCAAAAGAAAGGAGCGTCTACCTTCATGATGACTAAAAAGACATATCCCACAACTCCAGTAAGGACACTAACAATCGTTTTTAAACGGATATAATCGCTTAATGATGTGTTAATTTTATGTAAGATATCGGAAGCCTTATTAGAGCTATTTGGACTGCGAAATAACTTCTTCCATTTTGCCATGAAACTATTTTCTTCAGAAATTACAAACACCGCATACAACAGTACCATAACGATGTTTCCAAATATTGCAGAAAGCGCATCAGCAAACGTTTTTAAATAAGAACCAAATTCAAAATCTCTTAGTCTTTCGGTTATTTTTTTATAAACATCGATGTTAAAAACCCCATTTATTTTTTCAACAATAATATTTATGTTTTCCTGATAGCCTGGATAGGAATCTATCAAGTCATTTACATTAGAGGTTAAGACGGTAGAGATTAAAACAAGGACTAGAACAATAAAAATGAAGGTTACTGAACTAACTAACCAACTAGGAAGGTGTTTTTTAAAAAAAGGAATCTTATAGGCTAGGTATTTAAAAAAACGACCAAGAAACCAAAGTATAACACCGTAAACAAAAGGAATTAGAATGTCTTTTGCGAGTATTAAGAAAGCTAGTATACCAGCAATCCCTATTACTGAATAGGCTAATTTTTTCATTAAACTGTATTTTTTGTTGGTGTATGACTTGTTAGTAAAATACGTAGTGTAAGTATACTAAGACTATTTGTAGAAACAAACCTTAGATCATAAAATAGCGCTAAAAAAGAAAATGACCCAGGGTAAAAACTGAAGGAGGGTGAATACACCTTACTTTTTTGAACGGACAGAAGTATTAAAAGGCATGCCTAATTGGGTTAAAATAGCTTCATCATTGGTGTGATCTGCAATATCAATACCATATTGTATTTGGCCCATGTCTCCATAGACAAAGGTGCCAAAGAGGTGGTCCCAGATTGAGAACATATTGCCGTAGTTCCTGTCGGTCCAAGGCAGTTCGAAGTGATGGTGAAACGTATGCATATTGGGCGTTACAATTACATAACTTAGGGCTTTGTCTAGTCTTTTTGGTGGTTTGATATTGGCGTGGGTAAAATATGTAAATGCGACACTTAGTATGCGATATAAAAAATAAAAAGCAATGGGCATGCCCATAATGATCACAGCGATCAAGGCAAAACTTTCGCGTAGAATAAAATCAAGAGGGTGGTGTCGTGTACCTGTGCTGGCATCTACATGTTTATCGCTATGGTGCACAAGATGCAAACGCCAAAAGGCGGGTATTTTATGGAGTAAAAAATGTACGCCGTATTGGGCGATAAAATCAAGTGTCAAAATGGAGAGGAATAGAGCCAACCAAATAGGAGGGTCAAAAAAGGATAAGAGCCCAAATTGATTTGTTTCTAGCCAGCTAAAAACACCCGCTGTAAGAATGCCAAACACGGAATTAATTAGCATTACAAAAACCAATAAGAAGAGGTTTACTTTAGCGTGTTTCCATTTGTTATACCCTAATTTAAAAAAGCCAAGCTAAAAAACACTCAACTCGCCTTCATCCAGATGGGCATGGTTTCAAAAAAATATAGAAACTCTTGCATTTGAATTTTTTATAAAGAGGCTTTGATTTTCATTTTTCCTTAGCGTTTTGAAAGCCTTAATGAGACATTTTTTTGGTGATTACTTCAATATTTTTTTATACCTTTTCTCATCATTCAAGACATCCATCGCGGTTTTAATCTCTGGATTGTTCACCACTTGGTAGTCATACAAACCATCTCTATAGAAATATTGCTTTAAAATTTCATCTTTTAGGAGAGATATTATCTCTGCTTTTTTGTCTACAATTTTTTGATCTTTAGCAGTATCCATGACAGCCATTAAAAGGAGGTAACTACTTTCTATTTGTTCCTTTAAGTTATCATCTTCAGCTTTACGCAGGGCCTTTTCAAACGCTAATTCGGTTTGGGTTTCAAACTCAAAATTGTTTTTCTTTAAAAATTTCAAAAAATCTTGGAAATCAGCTTCTGTGAAATTAAAATCCTCCCAGCGTGTCAAGTCGTTCTCGTAACGGTATTCTGTTGCAAATTCAAAAATGGCATTGTCTTTTAATAGCGCTGTGGTAATAGGGCTAAATTTAGCCGTTTCTAGCTCAATATCAGGTAAAATACCACCACCATCATAGACCGTTCTACCGCCTTTGGTTTTAAACTTGTTATACTCTTTTGGGTCAAGACGGACAGGGTCTCCATTCTCATCTCTGTTCCAGTAATCTAAGGCCTGGATACAGCGTCCACTAGGGGTGTAATATCTTGAAATAGTAACTTTGAGTTGTGTGCCATAGGTGAGTTCTTTAGGGCGTTGTACCAGCCCTTTCCCGAAGCTACGAGCTCCCACAATCACGGCACGATCTAAATCCTGCAAGCCACCAGATACAATCTCACTAGCGGAAGCACTACGGCCGTTTACCAATACCGCCAAGGGTATTTCTGTGTCAACAGGCTCTCTAGTGGTTTTATATACTTTGTTATATTTTTCAATAACAGATTGTGTGGTGGTAATCACTTCTCCTTTGGGAACAAATAGGTTTACAATACTAATCGCTTCATTAAGTAAGCCTCCGGGATTTCCTCTTAGATCTAAAATAATTTTTTTTGCCCCTTGTAGCTTTAAATCTTCTAGTGCGCTTTTGGTTTGTATGGTTGTCTTTTTGTTGAATTTACGTAATACAATGTAACCAATATCATTATTAATTAGTTTGTAATAAGGTACTGCATCTACTTCAACAGCTCCACGGTCAATACTTGTTTTTTCTATTTTCCCTTGACGCTTGTAAGTTACTTCTACCGTAGACCCTGCATTTCCTTTGAGTAAATCGCGTGGGTCATCTTCATAACCTGATACCTCTGTGCTTCCTACTTTGGTTACAATATCACCCGCTTGCAGTCCTGCCTTATCTGCAGGGTAGCCTTTAAAGGCCTCCAGTACAATCAACTTTTTGTCTTTGTAGCGCAAGCTAGCACCTATACCAGTATACACGCCATTGTTTTTTATACGAGCATCTTCTACGGCTTGTTCATTCCAGTATACCGTGTATGGGTCTAGGTCTTCTAGCACGCCTTTAATAGCATTGTCCATCAAGGTGGCTGGTGTTACCTCATCTACATAGTTCATATTGAGTTCTTTGTAGAGGGTGGTGAAAATTTCCAGTTGTTTGGCAATTTCAAAAAAATCGCTTTTGACAAGGCTAGTAAAACCAACGGAACCAAAAAGGACTACCGCAATTATTGGAATGAGAATTTTATTTTTCATCACTTTATGTTTAAGTTATATACACCGAAATGTTTTAGGAATGCCTATTGTTTTAAAGACTCAGAATACAACCATTTGTTTCAAAAATTGGATCACAAAAATCGGATATTCTGTTCTAGCAAATTACACATAAATCTACAAAACACCAACGGTACTATGGAGTTGTAATAGGAAGCTTTTTTAAAATAGTCGTCACAGCTTTCTCGGCTGTTTTATAGGAAACTACGTCTTTACCTATGAACAGGAAAAGCAGTACAAAAGTAGTGCCATTATGATTTATAGTTTCCGTTTTATGAAGTCTATAGGCTTCGCGCATCAAACGTTTTATTTCGTTACGCGTTACAGCGCTTTTGAAATTTCGTTTTGGAACAGCAAACCCAGCTTGAGTCTTGTCATGCTGTACAGGTAAGTACAACAGTTTTATAGGATATTTGGACACCGCTTTTCCTTCCTTAAAAAGCTGTTTGATGGCTTTTCTAGACTTGAGTTTTTCATCCTTCGGAAATGTTTGCTTCATAAACAGCGGCTTATTAAATTGCCTAATTTTATGGGGCTAAGATAGTAAATTAAGCGTTTTACTTTCTTGTCTATGGTAGACTTATAAAAACGAATTATAAACCAAGTGTTTCATTAATGTAGTTAAAGGTCTTTTCAACTAATTTTGGAGCATCAAAACGATATCCTACATAGGCCTTTGCATAGAATCTATCGTTTTCAATATTGGTTCGGTTGCCCTCGTTATACCAATTACTGTCAAGATTGCCAGTTATTCCAAAAAGAAACCCTCTAGAAGTATAGCCTATTTGTAATCCACCTTGGAGTTCAAAAGGAATATAGATGTTGTTTTCTTCCACAGGGTTATTTTCTTCTCCTGACTTGGAAAATCGAAGGCCTATTGAAGGTGCAATAAAGGGTGCAATAAACCAATTGTCCCGCAGGACTAAAGTATAATAATAACTCGGGCTTAAGATAACGTTATAGTTGTTATCATAGGTTTTAACGTCATTAAGAGTTCCGGAAAACCGAGAATAATTATAGCGAAGTGTTGGAATAAAACTGCCACTACTTTTACGTTGCCATTCTGTATTATAAACAACATTTCGAAAGGAAAAATTAGGGTTTAAAACATAAGAAGTGGCTCCTCCTCAAGGCGTGTTTTTTAAATCTGGAAATTGTAAATACGGATCTATACCTTCTCTCCAACTAGGATCAAAATCGCCCGTGTTCTCAACGTAAAACCCTTGTGATTTTTTATAATATACTTCCTGAGTCCACTTGCCAAGGAAACCCCGAAATTGATAATCTGAAAAAGAATACTTTCCTTTTAAATCATCGTCATTATTGCTCGAAATAAACCTAGGTGAAAACCCAAAACTAAATCCAACAAGCTTATAATCAAGAGACAGGGTTAATCTATAGTTGTTGTTCGCCGAAAGCCGTAAGTCTGAACTAGTATTATCACGATCAACATACGAATCGGTTTGAGTGTCTACATTAACCTTCACCATAACTTTATCCGCAAAGGATAGAATTGCCAAGGTATCTTTTGACGTCTCATTTTGACTCAGTGCAATTGAGGAAAAAGAAAGGAGAAGTAAGCGTAGGAGTTTTTCTTTTTTCAAATTACGGGTTGGTTTTATAAGTCAAAGAGACAAAACAAAAAGACCTGAATAATTTATTATTCAGGTCTTTGGGAGCTTCGTTTTATAAAACCTATTCTGCGGTGTAGCTGTTGTTTTCAGGATTGATGTCGGCCATGCGTTTTGATGCATCAATTTCTATCGTTGCTATTTTTTTACCATTTGCAATTTCTAAAGTATAGGTTGGATATGCCCATGCCCAGTCTTTTGCTAAAGTTCTTTTAAGTCCCTTAGCGTTCATGGGCTTTTCGCCACGCATCATTTGTAAGGGGATGTAAAACTGCTCTTTGGTTCCATCTTCATAAGTTACATCTAGATCAATAGGCATTGCCATAGCGCCTATACGTTCTAATGCAACGCTTACTCCATTCGCATTTGGTGTTACCGTTTTAATAGCGTAATCTATAGTCTTAGTCGTTTGGGTCCAATCCATCAAGTACCAGTCTAATTCTAGCCCAGATACTTTTTCTGCCACTCTAATAAAATCATTTGGCGTTGGGTGTTTGAATGACCAATCTTTAAAATATTGCTTTAAGGATTCGTCAAGGTTACTCTTTCCAATAACATATCCTAATTGCGATAAAAAGACAGCGCCTTTGCTGTAGGCTGTAATACCATAGGCCCGGTTACTTGCATACCTGTCTGCATGTGTTGTTTGCGGTTCTTCTTTACCGCTATTGGCCAAGAATATATAACCTCTGTAAGATCCTGTATGAGGATTTGCAGCGCCCTTTTTGTCTATATAGTTCATGGCTTCAGCTGAAATATAAGAAGTGAACCCTTCGTCCATCCATTCGTGTTTTCCTTCGTTTGTTGCCATTAAAAACTGAAACCAAGTGTGTGCAAATTCATGCGCTGTAACACCTACAAGGCTTCCAAACTTTCTGTTTCCTGTAATTAAGGTACACATGGCGTACTCCATACCGCCATCACCACCTTGAATTACAGAGTATTGTTTGTAAGGGTATTGTCCTATGTTTTCATTAAAATAGGCCAATATTTCTGCTGTTTTAGGCTGTAAGTTTTTCCAGTTTTCTAAAATATCTGGATTGTTCTTGAAGTAAAAGTTTAGGGTTACGCCGTTGTCAGCTTGGTATTGCTCATGTATATATTCTGTATCTGCAGCCCAGGTAAAATCGTGAACGTCTGGTGCTGTAAAATGCCAAGATTTTTTATTTTTTCTCACATTTTTAACCTCTTTATACGCGTTGTCACCCATAATGTTTGCTGCGCTGTAACCAGTTCCAGCAACCGTATAGTCTTTGTCGATGTTAATGGTTACATCAAAATCTCCCCACGGGCTATGAAACTCGCGACCGATATACGGGTCTGCATGCCACCCTTGAAAATCATATTCGGCCATTTTTGGATACCATTGCGTCATTGAAAAACGAATCCCTTCGGCATTATCTCTTCCACTACGTCTTATTTGCAAAGGTATTTGTGCATCCCACTCCATTTTAAAGGTGCTGCTTGCCCCTGGTTGGATAGGAGTGTGTAAGGTTACTTCTAGAATCGTACCCACTACTTCATAGCTTAGTTTTTTGCCATCTTGCTTTAATTTGGTTGGTTTGATGTATCCAATTTGCTCTGGTGTTAATTTTGAAATTCTATCACCGACTCTACCGTCAGGATCTTCAATGGTTAATGAACGAACATCCATTTCACTACCTGGTTGAAAAGCATTAAAATACAAATGATAAAAAACCTTATCCAATACTTCTGGAGAGTTGTTGGTATATACTAAGGTTTGTTTTCCTTCATATTGATTTTTGTCTGCATCTACATCAATTTCCATGGTGTAGTCTACATGCTGTTGCCAATAGGAGGTATTGTTTTGAGCGATTACATTTCCGAAGAAACACAGGGCTATTGCAAGATTAAAAAGTGTTTTCATAATATATATTAAGTATGATGTTATAAAATTTCGGCTACACATTTCCGCAGAAAAGGCAGCCAAAAAGTGTTTTGTTAAAGGGTTCAATTACATTTTTGATGCCATAATAAAAGCATTGTACATATTGACCATTCTACCTGATGTAGAAATGCTACCAAAAGGAGCCGTGTTTGAAGGATCTCCCCCAAGTACAACAGGGGTTTTTACCGCCAAACCACTATCCATTAATACTTGTTTTACCTGCTTTGCAGATAGTTTTGGATAGTAAGAACGAATCATAGCGGCAACACCAGCTACGTTTGGAGATGCCATAGAGGTCCCTTGTAAATACTCATAGGTGTTAAGTGGTGTTGTTGACCAAATTTTAACCCCTGGACCAAATACATCTACATTTACTTTACCGTAGTTTGAAAAGTTAGCAACCAGGTCACTACCATAACTGTAGTTTAGAGCTCCTACCGTTAAGAACGTATCGCTAATTTCTGAACCGACACCCACTTGATCATTAGGATATACTTGTACCCCGTCAAGGTCTATACCTTCATTTCCAGAAGCGAAAACAATGAGAACATCTTTTTTGCTCGCATAGGCTATAGCATCCCAAACCCATTCTGGATGTGTAGAATAGTATTTACCAAAACTTGTATTGATTACTTTAGCTCCATTGTCTACCGCATAACGTATTGCGTTTGCAATATCCTTGTCATACTCATCTCCGTCTGGGACGGCACGCACAACCATAATCTCAACATTTTTAGCCACCCCATTCATCCCCACGTTGTTGTTCCGTTGTGCAGCAATAATTCCTGCTACGTGTGTACCGTGTTTTGCGTCTTCTTTTTTAGGGTCTGGACCATCTACATCATTGTTTCCATAATATTTAGTCGACCAATCATCAGGATCATCTCCTAGCTCTTTATTTCTAAAATCACCGTCAAGATTAAAATGTGTTGCCGCTCTTTTTGCACTAGAGTCAATAGCTCCTTCTAGTAATACTATAAATTCAGGAATGGTATCTGCATAGCCTAACATTTGTGTTAGCATTCCTATTTGTTGTTGCTCAGCTCCTGTAGGACTCGCTATTCCTGAAAGATCTTTTTTAGAGTAATCTGCCTTCCCTAATTTTTTAGTCATTGCCGCGTGAGCAGGCTTCAACTGTGAAATCATACCAGTATACCGAGTAACGGTCTCGTTTGTATTCTGAAGCTCCTGAGTCATTTCAGCTTTTGCTTTCTGGAATAGCGCAAATTCTTCACGATCTGCTGCACGAATTGCGTTTTCTGTTTTCCCTTCGTATTTTGGACTTAATTTTTTTACAATACGAACATATTCCATGTTTTCCGCAACGATATTTCCAAGAAAATTCCACCCGTGTATGTCATCTACATACCCATTGCCATCGTCATCCTTATTATTTCCAGCAATTTCACTTGGATTTGTCCAGATGACGTTTTTAAGATCTTCGTGTTCAATATCAATACCACTATCAATTACCGCTACAATCACCGTAGCCCCTTTTTTCTTTTTAATAATTTCTGCATAGGTTCGATCTACACCCATTCCTGGGATGGTATCATTTTGTAAATCTTTAGAGCTCCATTTTTTCAACTCTGTTTCTGTTAAAGGTGTGACCTTTAAGGGCATCGTATCAATGTTTTCTGTAGGAGTAGAAACTAGAGGGGCAGATGTGGATCCACATCCAGCTAAAACTGCTGCAATTGCCGAAATAAATAAAGTGTTTTTTATAATCTTCATAGGTGCTTAATTAAATAATTCTTCAAACGTAAAAACTTGGTTGAGTCTTACGCCTTTTTCTGTGTGTTTTACGGTAATAATTTGATTGTGAGCATCGTGTTCCAAAAATAAATAATAATTATGGTCTGCGGCGGCAT